>JAAKFL010000011.1 GCA_011065065.1 Chlamydiota bacterium
TCGATAATGTGAAATATTTTTTAAGCAAATTTAACTCACTCGTGAGTTCCAAAACGTCTCTTTCGGCAAATAAAGACTTAATGTTTTGAATCATTTTCAAAGGATCCTGCAACTCAAAATGAGGGAAAGTGATCAATTTCCTTAAATCTTTTTTCTCATACTCCTGAGACACGAGAATCATTTTAAATTCATTTGCCAGACGTTCATCAGGGATAAAACAGTGGATATTTCTCACTAAAGCCCTCCGAGCAGAACGATTCCTTGCAATTTCTAACGCCAAAAGCATCTTAAACTGTGGATCCTCAATGTTAAAATCCTCAATGTGACGTGCAAGTTGTTCTGGACCCAGATCAGTCTTTGCAATTTGAAGTGCCAGCTTTTTTCTTAAACTCAAATCATCAATACGAAACTTCTTAACATTTAGGACAAAATACTCAGCACCTGTACGATGTTTCACGATTTTTTGAGCCAAATCATTGATAAACTCACGATTTGAAAAACCAAAATCCTCAATGTGTCGTACCAATTCTCTAGCCCCATCATTATACTTGACAATTTCCAAAGCAAGCTTCTTTAAAAATTCTTCATCACAAAATGCATACTCTCGGTATTGCGCAATATTTTCAGCAAGAGATGAAGCCCCTAAAGCATGCTGGACAATTTTCAACAGATATTCCCGAATGATTTCTGGATCTTCAAAAAACTTCTTTAGACTTTTTGCCAGAGCACTAGCACCGCTGCGATGAGCCACAATTTTAAGTGCATAGTCTGGCCGTAATTTTGGGTCCACAATAAATTTATCGATCTTTCCAGCAAGACCACAACTCCCTAAATTAAGCTTAACCATTTCATCTGCAAGTTCTTTTAATACTTTAGGATCATCGATTTTAAACTCATCTATATTGCTTGCGAAAAATAAAGCAGCGAGCTCAAATTTAACAAGTCTCCGTGCTAAATTCTGAAGAAAATCTCGATCCTCAAATGCAAATTTATCAATATCAGTGGCAACAGACCTAGCACCTTCATCATGTTTTGTCATTTCTAAAGCAAGTGATTGCTTAAAATGTGTATCCGCAAACTGAAATAAGTGAGGGTGACGGGTAATTTCTTGAGCAGTTTCCTGACACTTGGCCATCTTCATGATAAAAGCCTGTTTTACCTCAACATCTGGAAAACTAAGCTTATCAATATTTTTAAACAAATTTGATAGCCTCGATCTATAGTCAACTAAATAAGACTCTAAATTATTAAGATTCAGAGTAGCGGAATCCCCCACTAAAGTTAATATTCCAAATTCAAACAAGTTATTGATGACTATCCTTTTCATTTTAACGTTTAAAAGCCTATTTTTAGATAATAGTTGCCTGGAATGAGTCATAACAAAATAGAAATGGCAATACGCAATTTTTTTAAAAACGGCTAAGAATAACTCTGTATTTCCTTTCATTTCATCTAACATGTCCCAGTCAATGCCAGAATCGGATCGGGAACTCTCGATGATACGTGAGACGATTTCATCGGTAATTTCATTCAATGATTTTTTACAATCATCGCTTTCCGGAGCTCTGAGCATTTTTTTCCAAACTTTTGCGGTTTTCTGATGTGACTCGTTGTATCGAGGCTTTTTATTAGAAGAATATGGGATTTCATTCTGTATATGAATACTGTTGTTTAAATGATTGATATTCACAAAAACCCTTAATTAAAAAAAAATATTGATAATCAATTATAGTACAGAAAAACTATAATTGCAATATCAATAAAACAGGATATACAGGATCGTAAACGACAGGATAGACAGAATCTATCCTTTATCCTGTCTATCCTGTCGTTTACGATCCTGTTTATCCTGTTTCAAATACGGAAATAGTATTATAAGTTAAGATACCCTCTGATCGAATGATCGTTCCGATACGCTCCAAGCTCCTCCAATGTTCCAGATGTATGAGCCATCTTGATCAACACCTCAGCTTTTTCATAAATGCGATCCTTCATTTCCTGAGACATAAATCCAGTCACCTTCTCTTCAATCTCTTGAACCACTTTGTCAATTTCCCTTTTTCGAAGATTCTGCTGGATGAACTTTTTAGTCTCGGGAGTCATCTCATGACGTGCAATCTTCAGAGTCCTCCATAAATACTGACTCTTTCCTCCCAAAGTATATCCCGATGGATTCCCTAAAGAAAATCCCCTGTCATGATCAATTGCGTGGATTCTTTTGAGTTCTGGTGAACCATTCTTTTCCGTGTATTCAACCATCCAATTTCCATGATGACGATCCAAGTTGTTGATCAAATAATCATAAACTGCAAATTTTTGAAACATCTCAATTTCATTATTTGTGTAGTTATCTCGACTCTCAAATTTGTCTTTGATCTTGTCGAATTCAGCAATCTTTTCTCCGATTTCCTTTTTTGCCATAAGCTGAAATGACCCTTCAACCCCGTCAAATGTAGCCAGCCTTGTCGGAGGAACCAATTTTCCAAATCCTGCTTTTGAAGAGACAATATAGGCTGCTTCTTCCGCCTGAATTCCCGACTTGGGCCCAGCTTTCAAATAGTAGGGTTGATTAAAGATAAAATACTTCAAAAATCCATCATGGATTCGCTTCCATAATGATGTCCTATCCGTCGACACTTTAAACAAACCCAAACGCTTTCCATTCACCCCTCTCAAAAATTCCGAGCCCGACATTCCAGAACCAGCGGCTTCTCTTCCATATCCGAGCTTTAAGGCAAAACGTGCTTTGGCAATCTTCCGGTTAATCCTATGATCAGAGTCGTGTACTAAATGAGGCTGCATCAGCTTGTCATGCCGATTCTTTCTAAGATCAGCATCCAAGAAATTCTGCAGCTCTTTGTTTTGAGCTATTGTCTCATAAATAGCCACTTTCCCCTTTCCAGACTCAAGAGATGGAACCACTTTAAAAAAAAGTTTATTAACTAGATCTTTGAGCTGCTGATTATTGAGATCCTGATCGCCGGAACTCACTTTCTGACTGATTTCTCGTACCAGATCAAGAGCATTCTTTTCATACTGTTCATGAGGAAATGAATATAACCACTGCTTTAACCCATATCCAGCAGCATCATGTTCCTGTTTCTCCTGGAATTGATGAAAATTATGATCTAATTTTGATATTAACGACATATTAAACCCTCAATTTTATCCTTTAATTCTATTTTAAATTCTAAAAATTAAATATTTTTAAATATATTATTAATTTAATATAAATTTTTTAAATTAAATATTTACATTGTCAAAAATGAGAATCCATGTAGAATACCAATATGGTTAAAATTTATGATTCGAGTACGATCGACGACCTTCCGTGGCCGGATAATGAGGAGGGAGGTTACGCGAGGAATTTCCTGATTCCCTTCATTAAAAATGGCCCAGACACCTACATTGAGAACGTCAAAACTGAACTTGTTGCGCTCCATATTGATGATCATGTGCTGCCTGTCACGATTAGCAACATCCATCCCGACAATTGCTTCGTCTGTTCTCCCTCTTCTTTTTACGGAGGATTTTCAAAAGAGCGTGTTAAAGCCATCGAAAATGACCTTTTAAAAGCTCTTCTTTTTCCAGCGGTTAACTTATTGCATACGGGGCTCAAAAAGGGGAAACTGGACAAAGTGGTCTATGTCAACAACTGGTTGCTGTCCACGAACCTGTACCCTAAATTATCTGATGATCAGCTGGTCAGAATTCGGGATCATTTAATTGAGCAATACCCTGACCACGCCATTGCCTTTCGTTCCATCAACAAGGTGGATAGTTTGCATTGTTTTCGAGCTTTGGGGAATGCGGGATTCCATCTTGTCGCAACAAGACCCATTTATATTGTAGATGCCGCCCAAAATGAGCACTTTAAATCACGCATGATCAAAAGCGACCTCAAAATTCTTAGAAATACGGAATACGAAGTCATTGACGGCAGTCAACTGACCGATCAAGATATTCCCCGTATTGTTGAAATTTACCGCATGCTCTATGTCGATAAGTATTCTCAGTTAAATCCCAAATTGACTGAAAAGTTCATTAAAATAATTATTGAAAATAGGATATTAACGTTGAAGCTCCTAAGGAAGGATGGGCGTGTTGATGGAGTCTTAGGCTATGTCATTCGAAATGGAGTGATCAATTCTCCTTTATTTGGATATGACACATCCCTCCCCAAAGAGCTGGGACTCTATCGCATGATTTCGGTTTTGCTTTCACTTGAAGCCAAAGAGCATGGCTTGTTATTGAATATGAGTTCTGGAGCCGGCAGTTATAAAACACTGCGAAGAGCCAAGCCCTATATCGAATACAATGCCGTCTACACGAAGCACCTGAGACTAAAGCGTCGAGTCCCATGGGCCATTCTGAAGACGCTGATGAATCGTCTGGCGTCGCCTCTCATGGTCAAACTGGATAACTGAGACCCCTATCGGGAAATAAACACATCCTGTCCATCCTTTTTATCCTTATATCCTGTTTTTTTTAGCACTTGGGAACAGGATATAAGGATAAAAAGGATGGACAGGATGGACAGGATGTTCTTTAAATGTTTGATAATAAACAGACTGAATATTAAGACTTTACGAAAGACTTGAATTATTAATAACTTCAATGCAATTTAAGGTCAGGTTAAAAAGGAGTATTACATGGAAACAATTAGAGAAAATAAACCTTTCTTCATTTTTGAAAGTATTTTGTTTATTATTATGGGGATCATTGCCATTGCGATTCCACAAATATTTACTGTTGGATTGACGTTATTGGTTGGATTCCTGTTTATTATTGGGGCAGTTATTCAAGCAGCACGCTGTTTTCAAATTTCAGGAGCTGCAGATATTGGATCATCTGCTGTGAGTGCGGTGATTTATGCTGTGATTGGGATTCTGATACTTCTGCATCCGACAGTTGGGATCTTATCCCTCACGATGTTACTGGCAATTATTTTCTTTGCCCAGGGGCTCATTCAGCTGTATTGGGGCTTTACATCACAAAGGTTAAGACGATGGGGTTGGTGGATATTCAGTGGATTGATTTCAATTGCATTGGCGTTGATTATTTGGTGCGAATGGCCCTATTCAGCGGCTTGGTTTATTGGATTGTTAGTTGGAGTTAATCTGATTTTTTATGGATTCAGTTTGTTATTCATT
This sequence comes from Chlamydiota bacterium, assembly GCA_011065065.1. Lineage (GTDB taxonomy): Bacteria > Chlamydiota > Chlamydiia > Chlamydiales > SLFE01 > JAAKFL01. Next base: position 5,154 of record JAAKFL010000011.1, read on the forward strand.
ACTCTTGAAGCTGAATAAAGAAGAGTGCAGCGTATTACGCTGCACTTTTTTATTTTCTTCCATATAAAATTGAAATTCCCATGATAGCAGCCGCGAAAATCAACGTGATAACATCGATTTTATTTTCGGATGAAACATTTCTTAAGTTTCCAAATCCATCATGCATATTTTTAGGGGCAACACGTGGTATATTCATATTTGAACTCCTTATTATGGTTACGGGTAATAATGATAAGCGATTTAAGTCTTTTTGAAAAGGAAAAACAGGATAATAGGATAGCAAGGATGGACAGGATAATGATCCCATCCTGTCCATCCTTAATATCCTATTATCCTGTTTATTAACTCAAACGGTAACAATATGAAATTTCATATGGCCCATCATGAATACCATATCTGGCATCACAGTACTCATAAGGAGCTTTTAATGACAATGACTTCACGACCCCATACAACTCGAGGGAAGAATTGGGGATACTTGAAATCAAGTCAATCCCCATTTTTTGTGCACGTTCAGTGGCAAAATTCTGTAAAGCACGCTGATATTGAAAACTTAAATTGGTGGGATAAACACGCTCAAAAAAGAGCACAGGTTCATTTTTCTCGTTCAAGAGTAGCCGCAAGATCGATCGCCCGATAATTCTGCCGGTACTATCTTTAATGGCGAGAACTCGATGTTTACCATCCTGAACGTATCCCATCAATGCCTTATTATATTTCGAAAAGCCGTTAACCCTTTGACAACTTCCTGCGACCTCAGTCCCACATAAAAATAGGTCTAAATAATGATCGCTGTCGACGATGATTAAATCATCCTCTTTTTTCTTAGCGGGGGGTTTTAAGACATCTCTCAGAACATCTATGTCATTTAAAAACTCGTGATCAGACTTTATTTGACGTACAGCTTCTTCAATTTCATTAATCAACTCAGGAGAGAGTGAATCAGGATTTTTGACTAAACCAACAAGAAGAGCATCTAAGCTTTCGTTAACTGAGGTCTCTTTAGTGATTGGGATGCTTAACAAGGACGCCAGTCGAGGCAACGAGTTAATCGGAAGGTGTCCGTCTCTTATTCTCAATTCAATAAACTCTTTAGGGTCAAATTTTTTCTCGGAAGCATTTTTGGGGAGATAAGCAGATAATGGTCCAATTTGGCCAGCCTTCCATTCTTCTTTGAGACCTTCTTTCTTAAAAACCTCACTCAAATGAAGAGAATTTTCATATCTCTTTTCATTAAATTCACCCGATACCACATCTTGCACGAAATCTCGTAAAGAGCTGAGAACGATTTCTTTATCCTCCTCACCAAGATCTTGTAAACCAGCAGCGTAAACAGGAAGAGCTTCAGGATGTCTACCGGAAAAGAACAGCTCGTTGATTTTATCAGGATTTTCAACAGCTAATCCTGGCAGTAGCTCACCAAATTGCCGAACCAATATGGACAACATTTGTTTATGATTTTCGCTGCTTGAGTCGACAACAATACTCCCCTCTTTTCCTATCAAAAAAAGAGCATTCAAAACATTCAACTCTGCGAATAATTCATGTTTCTTTTTATTATCCTCTAACTGCATCAAGTATCTTAAGAGCGTGCATATTTGCCCTTTTTCCATATTCGATGATTTTTCTAATTGATAAAGGGCTGATAAGAGAGCGCAAAGTTTAACTCCATCTCTCTGAAACATATTTCTATAAATCTTTCTGGTCGCTCTATCTTTTTTTGTCGGATTTTTGAATGTCTCCCTAAATGATTGAATTTCCTCCACTTCAGCAGTCTCTGACTCTTCTTCGAGAAGTTTTTGTTCCAATCCATTGAGAGCTAATTTTGTTAAAGATGATCGTGAAGATTTTGTGATTTCTCTAAGAAATTCTCTTCGACTAGCTTTGGGGCGGTCTTGCAATTGTCTCAAAAACTTATTCACCATCACATATCTGAGCTCATGATCGCGTAAGTTAAAGAGACTTCTAATGATTCGCGATTTAAAGACTTCATTTCGAAGTTTTGGATCTGTGATGAGGAATGTAATCTTCATGATGGTGTAATACAACCAAACACTTAATTTCGATCGCAATTCGCCATCAATTTTTGAAAGATCGTCAATACATTTTAACAATGAATCATACCTCTCTACGAAAGCTCTTATTTTTTGAAGATCTTTTAAACTCACTGAAATTGAGCCCTTATTTTTTCTAAGTGAGCCGAAAATGACATTAAATGCTTGATTAAATGTGGCTAAATTTGGTCGATCTTCTTCAGCAAATGAAAAGTATTTTTGAACAATATCGCAAGCTGACAGTAATTTGATCTTTTCATCATCTTCAACAGGGATTTGACGAAGGATCTCAATCTTCTCGTTAATGTCCTGATTCACCTCCGACCACTTCATAAGAGGTTTGATCATTATGGACAAAAACTTTTCTTTAGTGTAGTAGTCATGGTATAATTTATAATTTGATTTGAGAGATTTAATTACATGAGGATTTTGAATATCAAATATATCAATATTACGATAAATCTCGCCAGCTGACACCAATTGATGTGCCGCAATATCGCATGCCATTTCAATTAAGAATTTTTGCCCCATTGGAGTCGCAGGATGTAAATCCAATCGATGAATATGGTTAATCACGTCTTCAATCCATGGTGTAACACTACTTCTCAATTCTTGAAGAATCTTATCCGCTATTTTTTTCTTAAATCTGGGGCAGGTAATGCCAAATTGATCAAAATGTTGTACAAGCTCCCTTCCACCGCTAGGATACTCAAGAATCTTATTTGCAAGTTCAAGAAGAATATCTGTACCTTCAAAGCCAAATTGATCGATATGACTCGCCAACTCATAAGCTGTTCTTTCCGTCTCAACAAATTGAAAAGCTAATTCTATATTGGTTGCTCGATCAAAGCCAAATTTATCGATATTATAAAGGACTTTACTCGGCTGTATCTCAATGATATTTTGCGCAATCATCTTGATAAACTCGATATCATCGATACCGAATTTGTCGATATTTTTGGAAAGGTAATGCTGGAATGTCCCATCAAGGCTCGCCAGAAGAGCAATTTTTTTTCGGAGCTCTATATCAGGACACTCAAATTCCTCAATGTATTGAGACAGGAGATGAAAATAATCACGATCGTGATAAAGAATCTCGACAAGTTCAAATTTAAAACTTCGGTTAAAACCAAATACCTCAAAGTTGCGCATGAGGAGAAGGGTTCCCCGCCCTGATTTTGTAAGCAGTCTCCCCAAATCTTCCCTTTTCCTTTCGTCCTTAAAGCGCAATAGATGAGAGGCATGAAACTTTAATAGTTCATAATACCCATCTTTGTCCAACATTTCCATCACAAGCGCCTTTTTTAATCGCTCATGTGATTCAAGTTTGCTTACAACTGTCGAGATATTTGCAGGATTTTCCCAAATTTCATTTATGAGAGACTGGACGGACATCGGTTCTAAATGCGACAGTTTCGTCCTTTTTGTGCTAGTCACTGGACCTGACGAACAGGAATTTTTCCAGGCTTTAGAGGTCAATTTATCGACTTTTCCGCTTGGCAATTCCAATTTTTTATCAAAAAATGGTTTAAATTGTAAGTTTTTTAAAATTAAATCTGCTATATTAAAATCCATGAAACACCTTTTTTAATTAATTTTAAAAAAATTTTAGCATATTAAAGGTTTTTAGTAAATAAAAAGAATATTTATATATAAACATTGTGGATATTAAATACGATACCTCAACTCTGAGTCCTTGAAGGACTGTGAATCTTTCTCGACGCATTTTACCTAGGGTTCCGCTCCGCTCCACCCCAGGCTGTCAGATGCCGTCCATCCGAGGCTGACAGGAAAATCCCCCGGCTAGTTTTTGGGTCTTTCGGCGCCCTCATGTCAACGAAGTAAATTCCCTACTCTTAGGAGTATGTGAATTTACTTCGTTGACATGAGGACACCAAAATCCCTCAAAACCTAGCACGGGGGTATTTTCCTGTCAGCCTCTCCAGGACTCTACAGTTATTTTAAGGGCTCTAACTCTCGCACTCTAAGTAGTCCTTACAGCAAGTCAGAGGCCCCCGCACGTAATGCTCGGAAACGACTTCGTGGATAAATGTTGACGTTAACAACGCCGCAAGCTGAACGGTCGTATGATCACGATCATATTTGGGATTGAGCTCCGCTATATCAAAACAGACCACCTTTCCCGATCTCGCAATGTGAGTGATGGCCGGGATCACGTGATACGGAAAGAGCCCTAATGATTGTGGAGCACTAACTCCTGGTGCAAAAGGTGAGGCAAAGACGTCTAAACAAATTGTCAAATAAATACCCTCTCCATATTCAACGGCTTGATTCACCGAACTATCCAAGTGATGACTTCCTTTGTGAATTTCGTCTGCTGATACATATTGAACACCTATTTGTTTGGCTTTTTCAAACAAGTCTGACGTATTGCCATAATTTTGAATCCCTAAACAGCTATAAGAAAAAGGAATCCCCTTTTCATGGCAATCATCGTGGATTTGTAAAAAAGAGGTTCCAGAACTCGCCTGTTCTTCATATGATCGAATGTCAAAATGAGAATCAAAATTGATGATTGAAAGATGACTTTTAGGCAACGAAGCGCGAACTCCTTGATAATTTCCCCACGAAACTTCATGACCTCCGCCAATGACAAGAGGAAAAATTCCTTGCTCAAGCAAATTATGGACTGTCTTACCAAGACATCGTTGCGAAGTTTCAAGATCTCCGTCGTCACATGTGATGTCCCCAACATCATAAAATTTCCAGTTATCAGGAGCCATCACAGGGAGTTTTGCCAGCATTTCACGAAAAGCCGTGGGGCCTTCTACTGCCCCTGGACGTCCATGATTGCGACGGACTCCTTCGTCACATGCAAATCCCACTAATCCGAAATTCATCGCATATGGGATTGTCTCTAAGGGTTGGCGTAGATCATCGCAAACAAAGATTTCGTGAAAGCGTTTAGAACCCGCACCATCTTTTCTTCCGAACCAGGGAGTTTTACTAGCGGGTCGATAACGGTTCACCCATTCTTGATCGTCATATAACATAAGCCATTTCTCCTCCGGTAAAGACACATTGAGGTGTCAGCGTTCCTTGGTGGTACAAAATTTCTTGATAATCGTCTGTTGGGAATACAGAAAAATCGGCTCTCATTCCCGTTTTCAAGATGCCTCGATCATGAAGATTGAGCGCTCTCGCAGCTCTTATCGTAATCGCAGATAGAATTTCAGCCATGGTCAATTTCTCAAAGGCTCCCAGTATCGCAGCCTGCGTCAACAAATCTCCCATGGGTGCTGAACCTGGATTCCAATCGGACGCGATGACGAGCGGCAACTCTTCATCCAGTAACATTCTGGCCGAGGCAAATTTCATCCCCAGTCCAATTGAAGCACCTGGAAGAACAATCGGGATGACTCCCGCCTCCGATAACAACTTCGCTTGTTCCACTTCAGTCTGTTCACAGTGATCTAGACTCAAGGCCCCCACTCTTGCCGCTAATTCCGAGCCTCCGACAGAAAATTGGTCTCCGTGAATCACAAGGTCGAAACCTTCTTGTTTCGCAGCCAAAAGATATTTTTCAGCCTCTTCAATCGAAAATGCACCCTCTTCCACAAAGATATCGATACGATTTGTCAATTGATCTTTTTTTAAGAGTGGAAAGAGATTTTGAATGAGATAATTTAAATACTCCGAAGATGATGAGAATTCCGGAGGCGTGGTATGAGCCGCTAAGCAAGTAGGAATTAAACTCACTGGCTCGTTCGATGAAGCATTTTGAATGACCGATAACATTTTCACTTCATCTTCGATGTTCAATCCATAACCACTTTTGACCTCACATGTGGTCACACCTCTTGCCAGTAAGTCTTTCGTTCTGTTGAGAAGTCCTAAAAGGAGTTCTTCAAATGAAGCCGCACGAGTGTTCTTAACAGTACTGAGAATGCCGCCTCCTTTCGACGCAATTTCTTGATAGGAGTGCCCATCGAGCTTTTGTGCATATTCTCCTGCCCGCGAACCGGCAAAACAGATGTGTGTGTGGGTATCCACAAATCCAGGTAGTGCGACGGACGGGAAATCAATTTCTTCTCGCTCTCCAGCAAAATCATCAAGGTCGGCATACCGTCCAATGGCAAGGATATGACCCTTGTCGACAATGATGCCTCCGTCTTCAACAATCTCGAGTTCACGATCAGAAAGATGCCCCTGAGGCCTTAAGCCATCCATTGTGAGTATTTGATTAAAGGGGCCGATTAATTTTGTCATGTGTTCAATAAGACTCCTTGCCGTTTTCCGCAATCAATGGCAGCCTGATATCCCGCATCGGAGTGTCTGATAATCCCTAATGCAGGATCTATATAAAGAACCCGTTTCAGACATCGCTCTGCCCGTTCTGTTCCATCAGCTACAATCACCATTCCTGCATGTTGCGAATAGCCCATGCCGACTCCGCCCCCATGATGAAAAGAGACCCAAGTGGCCCCACCAGCTGTATTACCCATTAAGTTCAACAGTGGCCAATCAGAAATGGCATCGGATCCATCCTTCATCCCTTCCGTTTCTCGGTACGGTGAAGCCACCGACCCGCAATCTAAATGGTCGCGGCCGATGACAATCGGAGCTGACACAATGCCATTCTTCACCAATTCATTAAACTTCAGTCCCGCTTTCGCGCGATCTCCCATCCCAAACCAGCAAATGCGGCTTGGAAGCCCCTGAAAAGCTACTTTTTTACGAGCCTCTTCCAGCCAATGAATCATATGATGGTCATCAGGAAACAGTTCCTTCAACGCTTCATCCGTTTTGTATATATCCTCTGGATCACCTGACAACGCCACCCAGCGAAAAGGACCTTTTCCCTCGCAAAATAAAGGACGGATGTATTCAGGAACAAATCCCGGGATTTCAAATGCATCGACAGCACCACCCTGCCGCGCATATTCACGCAAGTTATTCCCGTATTCGAAAACCTTGGCTCCCTCTTGCTTCATTTCTAAAATACCACGCACATGGTGAGCCATGCTTTCAAGAGCTTTTTCTTTGTAGAGCTCGGGAGTCTTCCGCAACTCTTTTGCGGTTTCCACAGTGTAGCCTGCAGGAATATAACCGTTTACAGGGTCGTGAGCGGATGTTTGATCGGTCACAACATCAGGAGTGATCTCATCCTCAATCAGTTTCCAAAGAGTCGTTCCGATATCCCCCACAAGTCCCACAGAAAGAGGTTTTTTCTGATTGACCGCTTCTAAAACCCATTGCTTAGCCTCTTCATAATCTCCTGTCATTTTATCGAGATAGTTTGTGTCGAGACGCTTTTGAATTCTGCTGGGATCGATGTCGACTCCCAAAAACACAGCATCGTTCATCGTCGCAGCCAATGGTTGAGCTCCCCCCATACCCCCCAATCCACCAGAAACAATAAGTTTTCCTTTCAAGGAACCTGAATAATATTTGCGAGCACATGCGGCAAATGTTTCGTATGTTCCCTGCAAAATCCCCTGAGAGCCGATATAAATCCAACTCCCTGCAGTCATCTGCCCATACATGATGAGCCCTCGTTCCTTCAACTCTTGAAAATGTTCCCAGTTTGCCCATTGAGGGACCAGATTACTGTTCGCGATGAGGACACGAGGAGCTTCCGGGTGTGAGGGGAGAATTCCCACAGGTTTTCCGGACTGAACCAAAAGACTTTCATTCTCTTCCAGCTCCAAAAGCGCTTTGATAATTCCTTGCAAAGCCTTTCGATTACGAGCTGCTTGACCCGTTCCTCCATAGACAATGAGTTGATCGGGATCTTCTGCTACCTCTGCATCGAGATTATTCAGAAGCATCCGCAGCGGCGCTTCCGTTTGCCACGATTTTGCGTTCAGTTGACTTCCCGTTGGAGCTTTGTATACGGGATGAGTGGCATATTTCTCGATAAATTCATTCATATTTTGTAAACATCATCACATTTTGCAGCTAAGATAAAATCACTTTCCGTAAGCCCATCAATTTTATGGGTCCAAAGAGTGATCACAACTTTTCCCCACGACAACATGATGTCGGGATGGTGCACTTCACGCTCTGCAATTTCTCCCACACGATTTGTGAAATTCAAAGCATCTTTAAAATTTTCAAACGTGAATTCCTTAATCAGATGATGTTCATTCTCCACTTTCCAATCATTCTGCAACTCAGATAGCAGCGATTGGATGGACACTCCCCTTAACGGAGGAATTCCCCCACGGCATGGCACACATGACTTTTTGGAAAGGCTACAAGAATTTCCCATATTCCTCCTCCTATATTTTTTCAAACACTTCTACAGCTTTATTGACATCTTCTGCAATAATTCGATCATCATCTAACATTGGGATATATTCGCGCAAGAGTTCATATAATAAACTCGTTCCTTTTCCAAGCGGGGCGGCCTCACGCATATCGATCGCCTGACAAGCGACACACAACTCTATCGAGAGAATTGTCGAAACATGATGAGTGATTTTTGCAAATTTACGCGCTGAGGCCAGTCCCATAGAAACGTGATCTTCAATTCCCACATTTCCCGGAATGGAATCGGTACAAGATGGATTTGCCAAATGCTTACACTCATGCACCAATGATGCGCTTAAATATTGACTGGCCATATATCCAGAACAAAGCCCCTCATCGGGAGTCAAAAATGCCGGCAGCCCACTCATATGAGGATTCAGCATTAACTCGAGCCTTCGATCAGAGATGTTCCCCATTTCTGAAAGTGCCATCGAAGCCATATCATAAGCCAGTGCTAACGGCTGACCGTGAAAGTTTCCTCCGCTCAGAATCAAATCTTCATCGGCAAATACCAAAGGATTATCAGTCGCTCCATTTAACTCCGTTTCAATGATCTGAATCGCATGATTCACGACATCTAAACTGGCACCATGCACTTGCGGCGCACACCGCAATGAATAAGAATCCTGCACACGGAGCGGTTCAACACATTCCATGGTCAAATAAGACCCCTCCAACTGCTTGATGATTTCATGCGCCACAATCATTTGCCCCACATGTCCCCGCGCACTTTGGAGGTTGGGATGAAGAGGATCCACAGAGGCTTTCATGGCCTCAAATGTCAGCGCTGTCACCTTATGACTCTTTCGAATCAGTTCTCTGGCTTCATATAAAGCCAATGAGCCCACCGCCAACATGATCTGAGTCCCATTGATGAGACCCAAGCCCTCTTTTTCTTGAAGCACAATCGGCTTCAAACCCGCTTGTTTGAGCGCTTCTGAAGCCTCCATTGCATTCCCTTGATAAAACACCATCCCCTCACCGACTAAAGGAAGTGCCAAATGGGCCAATGGGGCCAAATCTCCACTAGCTCCAACAGAGCCAAATTCGGGGATAATCGGAGTGATCCCCCTTTCAAGGTGATCGCAAAGAGCTTGACACAAGTCATACGTAACACCCGTTAACCCAATCAGTAACACATTGAGCCTCAATGCCATCGCCAATCTTGTTTCAGGAATCGATAGCGGCTGCCCATAGCCGCACGCATGGCTTTTCAGGATATTCAACTGCAGAGCTTTTAATTGATCTTCCGAGATGCGTTTCTTGGCTAAGTAACCAAAGCCGGTATTGATTCCGTATATGGATTGATCTTCTAGAGCTTTCTTATGGACATACTTTTGAGCTCGGTCTACCCGTTCCTTCGCATCGGAACTGATCCCCACTGAGGCCCCTTGGGCAATTTCATAGGCCTTATCGAGAGTCAATGAACTCCCATCCAACTTAATTAACGATTCCCCAACCATTAGACGTCTCCTTGTCAATAACTTAGTATCATAGTCAGAAGATTTTTCAAAGTCTAGGAATAAATTTTTTTGGGTAAATTTAAGTTGTCTCAAATCTGAGTCCTGAAGTCCTCGATTATTTGGGCCTTAATATGCCGTCCTTCCAGGACTCTGAATCTTTATCGTCTCTTGTGACCTAGGGTTCCACTCCGTTCCACCCTAGGCTGTCAGATGTCGTCCTTCCAGGACTCTACGTGTTCTTAATCAGTAACTTATAAATTTCACCTATGTGTTTGATTTAAGCCCTCCGGGCTAATACCTAATTAAAATGTATTTTAAATGAATTTAATCGATACTAGTTGAAATATTAATATAATATTAATTATAATATCATATTATATGATAGTACTTAATTAGCAAAATAGAGGTAATAAAATGGAACGTCCAAGTGGATTTAAAGAAACTCGAATAATTCACCTACCAGGCCCCGGAGACACACCTTCTGAAGAATCAAGAGATTTTGCGGAAATTGTCCTGAGTTCCCGCCCGACTCAATGCTCAGGAATCAGAGGAGCAGGTGATATTGCCTACACTCTTGGTGCCAATGCAGGATCAAGTATTTGGGGTATAGCGTCTTATGGCGCATCGTTTTTATATGGTAAAGAGGCCGTAGCAAAGTTGGCTCCCGAATCGCATGCCAATCAAATGACCTATGTGAATGCTGGAAAAGAGATGATTCAGCTGATTAATAATGACTTCAAAGAAAACATAAAATCTGCAGAATTTCGTGAATTGTTAACCCCTGAGATCAAAGATATCCCCCAATCAGAATTTGAAACGACGATTGCCGATGTCAACGATTATGTGATGAACACCACAGAAGCCTTTATTGATCTTCGAAAGGAGCAATTAGACCCCCTAGATGAAACAGAAATTGAAGAAATTCAAAATTTTCTCATTAAGAGGTATAACGATCTGAAAGCGTCACCTCAAACAGCCGACAAACAATTTCTTGTGATTAAAGATGAGTATAAAAAGTTATTACTGAAGAAACTTGGAAAAAATTATAAGAAGAAGTTCAAAAAGCAAGTACACTTAGTTCGTGGAAAAAATACTCCTCGAGTCCTGAAGACACGATTTAATATAGCGGGGCAGCAAGTTGAGGAAGAAGCTGAATTAATAAACACAAAACATGGTGGTGAATATCTTGAACTTGTGGGACTTGAGGAAGATGCTCGAAATGTTTTTGAGAACAGTAGAAATCGGACAAGTGAATCAAAATCTTATTCAAAAGTAGCTGGAAAAACTGTCAATGGGTGGGCTCAATCGTTAGATGTTGACGGAGAAAATTTAGCCACTGTATTTCGTTCAGGGGTTTTTAGCGTTCATAGTTTAAAAACTAACTCAATTGAAAAACTTCATCGATTAAAACAGATGAAAGACCAGAAAGCCGCGCAAAAGCTTTTAGAGCTTCCGAAAGGAATGACAATCGATGAAGCCATTGAGAGAAGAACCCATATTGGGATTGCTCAAGCCTTACCGAAGATTCTAGCATCCATTGAAAAAAGTTCCCAGGACCCAAAAGCTTTAAAAAACGCACTTACGACTGGAAGTTTTCTCCATGTAGAAATGAGTTTGCTCACGGAAATTGGAAAAGAAAAGCGTATGATTAAAGATATGGTTGACGTGATGTCTTTTATCAATGAGCATTTAAAAGTGAGATTCTCTAAAGAACCTCAACCAATGGAAGTCCACGAAAATGGTGATATCATCGTCACGTTACCGATTACTGATTCCATGACTGAGGAGCACCTTGGAGAAACGTTTAAAACAAGTGCTATCTTTTTCAATCAGGGAGTCAACGGCCAGCAATCAAAAGTGAACATGTATAAAGACTCTGATGTTCAGTACAGCCTCAACGATCAAAGTCTTAACCAAATTCTCGAATATGCCATAGAAACTGGAAAAATAGATGAATTTTCAAGTGAGTTAAAATCTTTTCTCGATCACTACGGAGAACATGGATTTAGAGAAGCCAAAGATCTTGCAGGTCTTGACATCATCATGGATCTCGTTCATGCAATGTCAGGTCAGATTGGTATTGTCTGTAAAAGTGGAAAAGATCGTACAGGTATGGAAATGTCACGCATATTCTCCAATCAATTAATCAAAAACAAACCTGAAGTTTACGAAAAAATGGCTGAAGAGGTTGAAGCTAAAACGAAAAAAGTCCCAACTGAATTCGAAGTAAAAAAGGCAATAAAAAATGAGTTTGACCGAAGTCTTTCCTACGTGATCACAGGATACAATACTGGAATTGAAAAAGGCTTTGCATTTTCAGGCCTGGCCTATTCTTCTATGCCATCGGAGCTCAGTCCTGCGTGGTCACTTTGTCGAGCGGGAGCTGCAACCTAAATCACCACAGAGGCACAGAGAAGGAATTACATATTTTTCTTGCACCTTCTCTGTGACTCTGTGACTCTGTGGTGAATTATCAACTCTCCTCTCCCGGTTTGGACCGCCACTGCTTCTTCTCGGATTGACGCCGCTTATCTTCCAGCATCTTCTCTTTCGCCCGCTTCGATCGCTTTCTCTTTTGGCGACGAATTTTCTCGATTTGCTTCTGCTTTTCAGACTTTTCCTTGTAAATGATCTCATCCATCTTTTCACACAGCCTCCGTCTGGCAAAAAAACGATTGAGCTCACGCGAACGCTCACGTTGACACTTCACTTCGATTCCTGAGGGTAAATGCTTTAAATAAACGCAAGAATAGGTCTTTTGGATCTTCTGCCCCCCTTTTCCGGAGCCAAGAATGAACTTTTCCACCAGCTGATCCTCTCGGATCCCCAGCTTCTTCATTCTCCGCTCAAGCTCTTCAATTTTCTCTTTTTTTAGTGTCATAAACCACTCACTGCTTTATATTTAATTCTAACATAGGCAAGAATAAGAGGGTAATTGTAAAATGAGGCTAAACGGAGATCCTAATTATGACAACATTTGCCTCTAAGGCTGAAGTTTTTGAAAACCCCTTAGAAGAACCGATTCGCAATTTAAAAAGAGCTGAACCGTGCATTCTGGTGATATTTGGTGCGACAGGAGATTTAACTGCTCGAAAACTGGTCCCAGCTCTCTACAACATGGCTCGTGAAGGACAATTGCCCGCTCATTTTGCTTGTGTAGGATTTGCGCGTCGAGATAAAAACCATGACATCTTCCGCAATGAGATGTTTGAAGCGGTGAATCAATTCTCCCGTGTTAAGCCAGTAGACCCCGAAATCTGGAAAGAATTCAGTCAGTGTCTGTTCTACCACAAATCCAACTTCAACGAAGATGAAGGATACGATTCTTTGCACAAATTCCTGAAAACACTCGATCAACAATTTAACACCAAGGGAAATCGGGTTTATTATCTTTCGACTCAGCCGACCTTCTTTTCAATGATTTCGGATAAATTGAGCCAGCACAATCTTGTCTACAATCAAGATGAAGCCGAAAAATGGTCCCGAGTGATTATCGAAAAGCCCTTCGGCCGTGACTTAGAGTCATCGATCCAACTTCAGAACGAAGTGGAACGCTGTTTGGACGAGAGTCAGATTTACCGTATCGACCACTATCTGGGGAAAGAAACTGTCCAAAACCTGATGGCCTTCCGCTTCAGCAATGCGATATTTGAAGACCTCTGGAACAACCACCACATCGACCACGTTCAAATGACAGTCGCTGAAGATATTGGTATTGGAACGCGAGGAAAACTATGGGAAGAATCGGGAAGCCTCCGCGATATTGTTCAAAATCACATGATGCAAGTGCTTTCGCTGGCAGCCATGGAGCCTCCAATAAGTTTTGACTCAACTGCCATTCATGATGAAAAGGTGAAAGTCCTGGAATCCATCCGAGCCTTTCCCATGGACGAATTTGACGAATACGTGATTCGCGGACAGTATGCTCCTGGCTATGTGGACGGAGAACTTGTCAAAGGGTATCGTGAAGAGGATAATGTCTCCCCGACCTCAAATGTTGAAACATTTGTCGCGCTGAAGCTCCATATCGACAACTGGCGCTGGGCAGGCGTCCCCTTCTATCTGAGAACTGGTAAACATCTTCCCAAAAAAGTGACCGATATTTCAGTCGTCTTCAAACAAGCACCGGGTTTTCTTTTCAACAAAGAGGAATCCCGACTTCAACAAAATATTCTGTCGATACGGATTCAGCCGGATGAAGGCATTTCCCTCAAGATGAACTGTAAAGTTCCAGGTCTTCCAAGCCCGCTACAGCCGGTGAAAATGGACTTCCGGTATGGACAATATTTTGGCCTTGAACCACCAGAAGCCTACGAAAGATTGATTACTGACTGTATGGCCGGAGATCGCACACTATTTGCCCGTTGGGACGAAGTGTTGGCATCGTGGAAACTTCTAGACCCTGTCTTGACAAAATGGGCAGAAGCGCCTCCAAAGGATTTCCCCAACTACCCCGCTGGGTCTTGGGGGGCGGAGAGAGCCGATAAAATCATCGAAAATGATGGAAGGGAGTGGTGTTTGTTATGAAACCAGCAACAATTCAAGCCACAGAAAAAAAATTATACCCAAACAAACAAAAAGCAAGCCTATTCAATTTCATCATCTACACACATGAGGAACGCCGTGTTCCTTATTTTCGTGATTTGGTGGATACTGTCATAGAAAAATTCCCCTGCCGCATCATTTTTATTAAAGGAAACACTTTTGAAGGTGAAGATGAGTTTCACACCGAAGTGACTTTAAAGGTTACGGGATCGATTGCGTGCGATCACATTGAAATCCATGCTGGCGGAAAACACCTCGAACAAGTTCCCTATTACATTCTGCCTCATTTAGAACCCGATCTTCCGATCTACCTTCTTTGGGGACAGGATCCCACTTCCGAAAATGAAGTGTTGCCGCGGCTTATGGAATATGCTGACCGCCTCATCTTTGACTCGGAATGTACAGCCAAGCTACAGGAATTTTCTAAAAATATTATCAAAAATGTTCAGTCCTTTCCTTGTCAAGTTTTGGACATGAACTGGGCGAGAATTGCTGGATGGCGTAATGTGATTGCCAATGGCTTGGACTCTCCCGAACGGATTGATCAATTATGTCATGCCAAAGAGGTCACCATCACCTACAACGATTATCAGACCGAAGCTTTTCAACACAATCAAACCCAAGCTGACTATCTTCAAGCATGGCTGGCAACCCGATTAGGATGGAAATTGAAATCTGTTTCTCATGGGACAAAGACCATGCTTCATTACATGACAAAAGGGAAAGATTTAACAGTCCGTCTCGTGCCAACAGACATCAGATCCTTTAGCCCGGGATCCATCACCAAATTCACAGTGAGCACACATGACGAACACCACTTTGAATTTGAACGACACGAGGAACACCCGCGACAAGTGCTCGTAAATATTTCATCTAAAGATAAATGTTGGATCCCCTTTTCGCTTCCCTTGATGACACAATCAAAAGGTTCAGCGTTTATTCAGGAACTTTTGTACGCCCATCCAAGCGGTCATTACTTAGAAATGCTCGAGATTATCTCAAACGAAAATTTATAAAGAGGTTCGCAATGAAAACTGATATTATCCGTTCTGTTGATGCACGTCGAAATATCGCCATCCTGAAAGACAAGGATGAAACGGTGCGTTTTTGTGTGAAGCATTTCATTTCATTAGCCAATGAAGCCATCGAGAAGCGCGGTTTCTTTTTTGTGGCGTTGTCCGGAGGAAGCACTCCGAAAGTCATTTTCCAGCAACTGGCTCAACCCCAATATCGGCATGAGGTGGATTGGAGCAAGGTGATGCTGTTCTGGAGCGATGAGAGATGTGTTCCGCCTACTGACCTTGACAGCAACTACCGCATGGCGATGGATGCAGGGTTTTCTTCGTTACCGGTCTTGCAAGAGCATATTTTCCGTATGCATGGAGAGACTGATCCTCAGAAAGCAGCTGATGACTACAATCAATTGATCATTGAGCGAGTCCCTGAGCAGAAATTTGATCTGGTGATGTTAGGGATGGGAGAGGACGGTCATACTGCTTCGCTTTTCCCTGGAACAGAAGGGTTGAAGGTGGAAGATCGGTGGGTCATTGCGAATTACGTTCCACAGAAGGAGACATGGCGATTGTCCTT
>JAAKFL010000110.1 GCA_011065065.1 Chlamydiota bacterium
TGTCCATCCTTACAATCCTTTTTATCCTGTTATCCCGTGCTAAAAAAAACAGGATAAAAGGATTGTAAGGATGGACAGGATGTGGTTATTTCCCGATAGGGGTCCATGAGGACTGGCTCGCTTTGCGTTAAACTCTGCCTAGATCACTTGCTTGAATCTTCCGTGAGGGCAAAATTCTTCAAGAAATTCTCAAACACCTCATCATCAAAATTATCAATCTGCGTCACATAGACCAAAGTATAGATAGAATTATTCGCAAAAATCGACTTAGCCTCAATACGAATCTGCAGATTTTGAATCGAAAAGTTCAGCGCTTTATGACCGTTCCAGATAACTTCCCCAATGTTCCGCAATACATTTCGATTTTTCGCATTCAAAATGTCATTCATGGTCTCATTCAGCTGAAACTTCACATCCTTCACCTGGTAATCATCAGGAAAGCGAACCACTTTCACCATTAAAGCTGTTTGATCAGGTAACTCAGCCACAAAAATATTCAACGCAGCTTTCACATTATCTTCACCCGCAACACCAATCGCTTTTGAATCGGTTAAAGGTACCTCTGGAAAGTAGGCTCGAAATTTGGAAAGTTGAGAAGTAAATTCCTTCCAGTTAGCAAAGGTCCGTACTATCTTTTCATACTTCTCTTCTTCCGGAGACTCACCAAACCCTCGATCAATTTGCTGCTTTGCAAAGAAAACAAGAAAAAACAACACCAAAAATCCAATGATTCCAGCACCAAATATAATTATCCTTTTGTCACTCATAAGTCCTTCACCCCTTTAGAGGCTGATTCGAAATTTGTAAACAGCCCCTTAAACTATAAAATACTCGATTTAATCATTTTATTGTTAAGATTTTTTTTAGATATTTAATAGTGAACGATTTATGTCACGCGGATTTAAATTGACATGATTGTCGGGAATATGTTTTGATTGAGTGCACGTATTGGCACTATTTGGAGTCAATTCATGCATAAGACAAAGTCTTTGATAATTTTGATCATGGTATTGGGTCTCTTTTCTGCCTGCAGCAAGGAGAAAACTCCCGATTTCAAGCAACGTTTACGATTAAATTTCTTTGCTGAACCTTCGTCTTTAGATCCTCGAAAAGCTAATTACTCGATCTCCGCAAACATTTACCCTATGCTCTATGATGGTTTGATGCGATTTGATCCTTCGGGTCAATTGGTGCCTTCTGTGGCGAAGTCGGTCTCAATCTCGAATAACGGAAAGTTCTATATATTCCATTTGCGGCAAACAAATTGGTCAAACGGCGATCCCGTCACGGCGTATGATTTCGAGTATGCCTGGAAATGGGTACTGGACCCTCAAAATCCTGCGCCTATGGCTAGCCATCTCTACTGTTTAAAAAATGGCAAGATGGCTAAAGAGGGGGCGGTTCCCGTTTCTTGGGTCGGAGTCTATGCGCGCGATTCGGAAACATTGATTGTGGAGCTCGAGCATCCACTCCCCTACTTCCTTGAGCTGACTTCTGTTCCCAATTTTTACCCCATCAACCACCTTCACCCAAATAAAGATGAGACTAACAGTTGCATTGGGAATGGCCCTTTTGTTTTGAAGGAATGGAGCCCACAAAGAGAAATCGTGTTGGAGAAAAATCCCCACTATTGGGATGCCCGCCAGGTTGCCATGAAAGGGATCCACATTTCCTTTATTCAGGATATGAATACGGAGCTCCAGCTGTTTAAAAGAGGAGAACTTGATTGGGCGGGTGCGCCCATTTCTCAGGGGTTGCCCTATAATGCCCTACCCCAATTACACAAATCCAATCTCCTCCAAAATCACCCCTTTCTCGGCACCTACTACTACAGCTTCAACACTCAACATCCTCCGTTTAACAACCAGAAAGTGAGAAAAGCCCTAAGCGAAGCCATTCGACGAGAAGAAATTGTCGAGCATATCACGCAGGGAGGCGAAATCCCGGCCTACCGCTTTGTTCCCTCGCAAGTCAATTTTAAATCACAAAAAGTTTCACAGCGCTCTCCTCAAGAGATTCAACAACTTTTTGAAGAGGGATTGAGAGAGCTCAATATGACCCGTAGCGAGCTTCCTGTGATCTCCCTAAGCTATAACAAAAGTGACATGCACCACGCACTTGCTCAAGCCGTTCAGCACTGTTGGAAAGAGGTATTAGACATCGAAGTCAAACTGAAAAATCATGATTGGAAAGCTCATCTAAGTGAGATCAGGGCAGGTAATTTCGATATCGCCCGGTTGTCTTGGAAAGGGGTTTCAACAGATCCCATTCATTTTCTTGAAATATTTCAACAGCCCGATCACCCCATGCACAACACAAAATGGAAAAACAGTCAGTACGCAAGCTTTGTGAAACGTGCAATGAAATCAAACCAACTTGACGAAAGATTGTTCTATCTTGCTGAAGCTGAAAAAATTCTCACAAATGAAATGCCAATTGCTCCGGTCTTCTATTTGACAATTTGCTATGTGAAAACTCCGGATCTACAAGGCTATGCGATCAATCAGCTGGGAGCCATCGATTTTAAGTGGGCTTCGTTTATAGGAGAGCATGACCAGATATCTGATTAAAAAAGTGGTGTACTCAATCTTCTCCTTGTTCCTCATGGTAACGTTGACGTTTATGATGATGAAAGCGCTTCCAGGAGATCCTTTTAGTGAAGAAAAAGCTCTTCCCACTGAAGTGATGACGAGCTTAAAGCACCATTATGGCCTCGACACCTCACTATTTCATCAATATCTGCAATATCTGTTCTCAATCATGACATTCAATTTTGGTCCCTCAATTGTCTACCCGAACAAGACGGTTGTGGGAATCATCAAAAGCTCATTTCCCGTATCAGCTGTTATTGGGACTCAGGCGTTATTCATAGCGCTATTTCTCGGTGTTATTTTTGGAACTTTATCTGCGATTTTTCATCCTCGGTGGCAACAAAAAACATTAATGCTTTTTGGAGTGTGCCTGATATCAATCCCAAGTTTTCTTTTAGCAACACTTTTGCAATATGCTCTGGGTATCTACTTTGATTTTTTACCCATGGCCAAATGGGGAACGTGGGAGCATACCATTCTTCCCACTATCTCCCTAGCCGTATTTCCCACGGCACTCATTGCAAGACTTGTGAGAACTAATCTCCTTGAAGTGATGAAGCTGGATTACATCAAAAATGCTAAAGCCAAGGGATTGTCTTCATTCGAAATTCTCTGGTTCCATGCTCTTCCCAACTCCTTAATCCCTGTGATTGGATACATGGGGCAATTGATGACATCAATATTAGTGGGGAGTTTTATTGTGGAAAAAATCTTTGGGATCCCTGGTCTTGGTCAGTGGTTCATTGCCAGCATTATGAATCGCGATTATCCGGTCATAATGGGCACAACCGTTTTTTATAGCTTTCTTTTGATCCTCTTTATTTTTTGTTCTGATTGTCTGTATTTAGTAGTAGATCCACGGATTCAATTAAGGAGTCATCCCCGAAATGTATGAGTTGCATCCCGATCTATTTTCTCCGTTGGTCCAAAAAACCTCCCCAAAGGCCATCCCGAAAGTCTCTCAATCCTCTTGGGCGATCTTTTTTAAGAATCCACTTGCAATCACTTGTTTGACATTTCTTGCCCTAGTGATCTTTGTGGCTTTGGCTGGGCCGTTTTTTTCTGGTCATCAATTTGATTATGCCAACCTTCCTATGAAAAACCATCCCCCTTCTTGGCGTTTTTGGTTTGGATCTGATGATCTTGGGCGCGATGTGTTCACTCGCCTTTGTTACGGAGCCCGCATTTCCCTTTTTATCGGCTTTACCGCGGCTCTAATTGACTTGATTGTCGGTGTGACCTGGGGGGCCACCTCGGCTTTTGTCGGAGGCCTTTTTGATCAAATTTGTATGCGCCTCTGCGACATTTTCATCACTCTGCCAAAACTCCTTGTCGTGATGATATTGACTCTTGTTTTGGGATCAGGGCTTTTGCCCATTATTATTTCCATTGCTTTGATCGGTTGGATCCCGATGGCGCGCGTTGTGCGGGGTGAAGTGTTAGCGATTAAACAACAGGACTATGTTCTCTCGGGAATCGCCGCTGGTGCGTCCTATCCACGACTTCTTTTCAAATATTTAATCCCAAATATGATGAGCGTGATTACCGTGGCGACGACCATGTCAATCCCCAAAGCGATGTTTCTGGAAGCGTTTTTAAGTTTTTTGGGGATCGGAGTCCAAGCACCACATGCCAGTTGGGGAACGATGGCGCATGAAGCCTTATCAGGGATGCTTTATTATCCATGGAGACTTTTTTTTCCTGCGGTCTTGATGAGTTTAACGATCATTTGTTTTAATGTAATTGGAGATGCCTTACAAGAGGCCTAGGAGATTTGAGATGCCGTTGTTAGAGATACAACACCTGCAAGTAAGTTTTGGTTCAATTGATGCGCTAAGAGGAGTTAATCTCAAAATCCATCGTGGAGAAATTGTCGGGTTAGTGGGTGAATCGGGAAGCGGTAAAAGTGCCACGGCACAATCCATTCTCCGATTAATCCCCGATAAACCTGGAATCAAAATGAGCGGAGATATTTTCTTTGAAGGAGAAAACCTCTGTACGAAAACCTCGCGTGAAATGGAATTGATACGTGGACGCAAAATCGGAATGATTTTTCAGGACTCCAACGCCGCACTCAACCCCACCATGCCCATTGGTGATCAGCTGAGTGAAGGGGTCATCAAACACCTGGGCATTAAAAAGGACTTTGCGTTTCAAAAAGGAGTCGAGACCCTCTTCAACCTGGGAATTAACAACCCCGTTGAACGCATGAAGCAATACTCTCATGAATTATCCGGGGGCATCAGACAACGGATCCTACTCGCGATGGCGATAGCCTGTGACCCCGATCTTCTGATAGCCGATGAACCCACAACTGCTCTGGACGTGATCACTCAAGCTCAAATCTTGCAGCTTTTGAAGAACCTTGACATGAGTATTTTATTCATCACTCATGACTTGAATCTGATCTCTAAGATTTCTGATCGTGTCTATGTGATGTATGCAGGGAGAATTGTCGAACACAATTCCACTGAAAGGCTTTTTTCCAAACCAATGCATCCCTACACACAATCACTGCTGCAGTCAATCCCTAGCCTCTCACTTGCTACCGACTCTCCGCTGAAAGTTATCCAGGGGTCTCCCCCTTCCCCGCACAATATACCCAGTGGATGTGCCTTTCACCCGCGATGTGACTCAGCCATGAAAATTTGTTCCATGTGTGACCCACTCCAAGACACTTCACTCTCATTCCCATGCTGGAAATACCATCCTCATGCACAAAATCAAATAAGAGAAATCGATGACATTAATACAGATCAACCAGCTCTCGAAACAGTTCAAGCTCGATAGAAACCCTTTCTATGCTCTCCGCAATGTGAATCTCCAAATTCATAAAGGAGAAATTTTAGGGTTAGTCGGCGCCAGTGGATCAGGAAAAACCACTCTGGGAAAAATCCTCTTGGATCTCATTCATCCCACCGAAGGTCAGATTGATTATCATTATGACTCGTTATCGCGACGAAAAAGCATGCAGATGGTCTTTCAAGATCCCCACAGCTCCTTAAATCCCAAGATGACCGTGTATGAGCTTGTTTCAGAGCCTCTAATAATCCATCGTATAACATCCAATGTTCAAGCTCGAGTCCTAGAACTCCTCGATCTTGTAGAGATCGATAGTTCCCTTTTGCAGACTACTTCTGATCAGTTGAGTGGGGGACAAAAGCAGAGAGTTGCTATAGCTCGAGCGCTTGCCTCGGAGCCGGAATTTATTGTTTTTGACGAAGCGGTATCAGCTTTGGACGCTTCACTTCAAGCTCAAATCATCAATCTTCTGAAAAAATTGCACAAAGAATTCAATTTGACCTTTCTATTCATTTCGCACGACCTCTCAATTGTCAAATATCTTACCGATAGAGTTGCTGTATTGTACGAAGGTCAAATTGTCGAAATGGCTCCGACGAAAACGCTCTTTGAAAGTCCGCTTCACCCTTATACGCGCGAGCTCCTTAATGCACTCAAACCTGCCCAAAAAGTCAAAGAGTTGAATCGTCATCTTCCGATAACTGGGGAGCACAAGACTCATATGGGCTGTGAATTTTGTGAACACTGTCCTGTAGCTGAGGCTGTCTGTTGGGAAAAAAAGCCGTGTCTTAAGGAGTGCATGGAGAGTCATTGGGTGTCATGTCATAAAATTTAACTGCGAAGCCAGTCTTGGAGCCCCGAGCGGCTATCGCCGCTCATATCGTGAAGTAAACACAGTAGGGCTGGAAGCCCGGCATATGTCAGCCCAGGCAGTAGCGGAGCGGAGGCCTGGGAAAGTATTCCTAAAATATCAAAGCCCTGAAAGGGTGACATAAGCCGCGGTCAATG
>JAAKFL010000111.1 GCA_011065065.1 Chlamydiota bacterium
GACTAGATTAATTGACATTAGTCTGTTTCTTCGCGTTTCTTCGCGATCTTCGCGGTTAAATTTATAAGCCATTTACACCAAAATAAACATATCGCTACTTACATGAAATATCCGAAAGTCGAGACTGTGTCTCGGTGGTAAAAAAAAATTAGAATTGTTGTTTAAAATCACGCTCGCATTTTCCCCGTCCACCCCAATTTGGTGCGAAGAGTGGCGAAATAATCGTGCCGCTTAAGACAAACAACTCGAAACTTTCTATCAGAAAAGCGAACAGTGAAGACTTCTCCTGTCTTCATGCTGTGGATCGAAAATCCATCATTGGAGACCTCAACCGGCATCGCCTCGCTTAGAAATTGGACCTGAACGTCCACTTCTGGGCGAATCACAATCGGACGGTTGGAAATTGTATGAGCATTGATCGGCGTAATCACCAACGCGGGGATTCCAGGCTCAACAATGGGCCCTCCCGCGGCTAATGAGTAAGCGGTGGAGCCGCATGGAGTCGCGATAATGACTCCGTCCGCTGAAAACGTATTGAGATAGTCGCCGTCAACATGGATCGCTAAATCAACAAGACTGGGGTTCTTGGCTCTATGGATGACCATGTCATTCACAGCGGAAAAGATATCTCCGTGAATGGTCTCTCCCTCAATCATCATCCTTTCAAGAACTTTCCCTTCGCCGTTGATTAATTCCTGCAAGCTGGGATAAATCTCAGGAATTGGAACATCAGCCAGGAATCCTAAACTCCCTAAATTAATCCCTAAAATCGGAGCCTCAAGCTCGGGATGTTTGTGCAAAATCCGAAGGATGGTTCCGTCTCCACCCAAGGAAATGAGATAGTCAATTGTCTTGGGATTGACAGATGAAAGTTTGTCGCATTCAATGATTTTGGCTTCTTCGTCTTCAACAACAACTGTCACGCCTTCTCTATGCAGAAATTCTTTAATTCCAAGAGCAATGCTTTTGGATTGGTGTTTTTGAATATTAGGAAAAAGAGCGATGATCATTTTGCATTACCTCACTTCAGAAAGATTCTCCACTTCAGCAAAGGAAAAATGTTCGAGAATGCGATTTGTTACTTTCTCCGGAGTTAACCCCAGCTCGTCAATCACACTGGCATAATCGCCATGCTCGATAAATCGCTCCGGTATCCCCAGGTTCAGAATCTCACATCCGCTAAACCCTTGTTGAACCAGCGCATTGTTCACTACAGATCCAAGTCCCGATGTGACTGAGTGTTCCTCCAATGTCACGATCTGATTGTGAGTCAACATCAGCTTATTTAGTAACTCATAATCAAATGGTTTCACGAAAATAGGATCCATCACAGTTGCGGTAATCCCCTGGTCAAGCAGACTCTCTCGTACTTCCATTGCAGTTTTATTCATATGTCCCAAAGAAATAATTAGCAAGCCTCGGCCCTCTGCCAAGATTTCTCCCTTTCCACATTCTCTAAGTTGCAGAGGCTGAGTGGCATCCTCGGTGGCCATATTGGGGTAGCGGATGGCGGTGGGGTGCCCATATGAAAAGGCTGATTGAAGAAGTTCTCGCAGCAGCTGCCCATCTCGAGGCTGGCTGATCACCATATTGGGCATGGCGTTCATAAAAGAAATGTCGTAGATCCCATGATGTGTCGATCCATCTGCGGCTGAAAGGCCTCCGCGATCCAAAGCGAAGACAACCGGGAGCTTTTGCAGACAAACATCGTGAAAGAGGTTGTCTAATCCACGATGTAAAAAAGTGGCATAAATGGAACAGACTACTTTTGATTTCTTTCGATAAGCCAGCCCTCCGGAAAATGTCACCGCATGTGACTCTGCAATGCCCACATCCATGCCCCGGTCGGGATACTTTTCAAAAAATGCGTCCAAACAAGAGCCATAAGACATGGCGGGCGTCACCACAACGATGGAAGGGTCTTGATCGGCCATTTCCAATATTTGCTTTCCAAAGATTTTGGGGAATGTCGGCTTTTTCGATGAAGCTGGAAGAAATTTTCCGGTCACTTTATCAAAGGGCTTGGCACCGTGATGGGTAACAGGACTTTTGACCGCTTCGTTCATGCCGTGACCTTTATTTGTACAGACATGGATAAGAACGGGGTTGTCGGAATCTTTGATCCCTTCAAAGATTTCGATTAAGCTTTGGATGTCGTGTCCATTAATAGGACCAATGTACGAAAGACCAAAGAACTCCAATAACGCTGCGGAGCTGAAATAATTCTTCAACGATCGAATGAATTTTCTCCCTTGCCGTGTGATGCTTTTCCCTAATGGGATCTTTTCTAAAAAACGATCAACTTTGTGATGCATGCGGTGCATGCGTGGATTGCTGATCAGGCGACTGAGGATTTTTGTGATATTGCCCACATTCTTTGAAATGGACATCCGGTTGTCATTCAAAATAATCACAAATTTCTTGCGGTCTCGGCCCAAATTATTCAAAGCCTCAAGCGACATCCCACAAGTCAACGTGGCATCGCCAATCACCGGGATTACATAAAAGTCTTCGTCATTCAAATCGCGTGTTTTGGCGACTCCTAAACTTAACGACATCGCAGTTCCTGCATGGCCGGCATGAAAATGATCGTGAGGGGACTCGTTCGGATGGCTAAATCCGCAAAGCCCTTCGTATTGACGGATGGTGTCAAAGCGATCATTGCGCCCCGTCAAAATTTTGTGGACGTAAGTCTGATGACTGACATCCCACATCATTTTGTCTGTGGGGGAGTCAAAGACTTTGTGCAATGCCAAGGTGAGCTCGACGACCCCCAAATTGGAAGCCAAATGGCCTCCGTTTTTCGACATCACATCAATGATCCGTTGACGGATTTCTTGGCTCAATCGCGTCAGCTCCTCAACGGATAAAGACTTGAGATCTTTTGGGCTGTGAATTTTCGATAATATCGTCATAAAGGTTCAGTTTGAGGATTTCCACTTGAGTCTAATGCCAAGTCTCCTTGACGAGACTTAATCAACTTCTCCACCTTCTGTTCTGCAGAGGCTAAACGTTTGTTGCAGGAGGTGATTAATGCGTTGGCTTCCTCGAACATCTTCAGGGAATCATCTAAAGAAATATTCCCAGAATTCATCTTTTCAAGAATTTTTTCCAAACGCTTGACAGCTTCCTCAAATCCCATTTCATTGAATTTTTTCGTCACGAGATTCCTCTCCTTCAATCACTTCATCGACATGGGCAAGCGCCTGGCCATCAGACACTAACATCCTTACTTTCTGTTGCTTCTGCATTGACTTCACTGAAGTTATAACCGATCCATCTTTTTCGTCAAAGAGAATACTATATCCCCTTTTTAAAAGATTTTTTGGATCAATCGCTTCCATCGTTTCAGTGATACTGCGCAGCTTCTGCCTAAGAACCAAGAGATGGTGCTTTTCCGCTTGAAAGATCGCTTTTTCAAGCGAAGAAAATTTTTGTTGATAATGAATAATTTGAGTGATGGGATTGAGCGCTTCCAATTGCCGGCGAATGCCTTCAAGCTGTAATTTTTTCTGTTGATGGTACTGACGAGCTGCCCGATTCATTTGGTCCTTGAGATCGTCCACTTTTTGCATCCAATTCCCTAATAGGTAATAAGGGCTGGCTAAAGCGGGTTGCCGGATAATGCTTTCGATCTGATGTTTGCCGTGACGGATGATATTTTTGAGATTTTGTATCAATTGTTGCTCGCATTGCAGCACATGTTTTTGGAGCTGTTCTTTTTCGGCGATCACAAGCTCTGCTGCGGCGGACGGAGTTGGGGCTCTCACATCGGCAACATATTCGGCGATGGTGTGGTCGGTTTCGTGGCCTACGGCACAGATTACAGGGATTTTGCTGTGAAAGATGGCGCTCGCCACTACCTCTTCGTTGAACGCCCAAAGATCTTCGATGGATCCTCCGCCTCGCCCTGCAATGATCACATCGACAAGGGAGTGATCATTCATTTGTTGGATCGCACTCGCAATCTCTTCAGCAGAGCCTTCTCCCTGAACTTTCACTGGGTTTAAAATGATGTGGAGTCCTGCAAAACGGCGATTGAGGACCTTGAGCATATCTTGAAAGGCGGCTCCGGTGGGACTGGTCACAATGCCCACTTTTTTTGGCATGTGGGGGAGCGGTTTTTTATGATCTTTTGAAAACCAACCTCGTCGATGGATTTCAATTTTCAGCTGTTCCAGCTTGAGCAATAATTCTCCCAATCCCACAGGAGACAGCTCTCGCACAACAATTTGATAGTTGCCACGCGGCGCATAAACAGAGATGTCTCCCTTGACGACGACTTGATCGCCAGATTTTGGAAGTTTGCGGAGTTTGGAGGCGTGGCCATAAAACATCACAGCGCTGATTTGAGAATTACTATCTTTCAGGGAAAAGTAGAGATGGCCGGAAGATTGCTGCTTGAAATTACTCACTTCCCCTTGGAGGGTAATATTGGTGAACGCTGGTTCCAACGTATTTTTAATTTTAGAAGTCAGCTGTGAAACTGTCAGAGCGTCTTGTGTGAGGGATGATTGAGTCATGTGGCTATTATGTCTGCGTGCGCCGTTTTTTTTCAAACACAAGTTTTGACCCCCGTTGAGTCTATTAACGAAAAATTAACAAACACTTTATCTTAAGTTATTTTTTTTGTTTTTAAATCACAATTAGTAAATGACAAAAATTACTAAATTTAACTAGGAGACATCTATGCGTATAATGAATGGAAGAATACCTGCAGAGACAATAAGAATTGACTCGGGCACAGGATTTAAAGGAAAAGTAAAAAATTTCGGTATGATACTCGGAAGAAAAGCTGGTTTGATAAAAGAAAGCGATTTGAAGCTTCAACAACAATATATTGAGGTTGGATGTAAGGCTGATAATATTATCAAAAAGCTTCGGGCCGATAAGCACAACACTTCAGCTAATGATATGGAGTCTATAAGGCGTTTTTGTAAGGAGGATGCTTCTCCAGACAAAGTAAGAAGTTTTATTAAAATTTTGAATAATACCGTTAAAATGGGGGTTATGAAACCTGAATACCGTGACACGGCGGTAGAAATTTTTGATTTGTCAATCAAACAGCAAAAAATTGCTAAAGAATTAGATAAGAGAGGAGTATCTGTATCCAACCCCGCTGGTGTTTTTGATAATGTTGAGGTGGGAACGGATATTAAAGAATTTGTTGATGGGCTATTCAATGGCTTTGATATGGAAGACAGGCAGATAGAAGATGATGAAGTCCTCCCTGAAGGAGTAAAAACTATTACAAAAACTGTTGGAGAGGAAAGTGCTAGGATTTTACTGAAAACTGTGACTAAAAAAGAGGCTCAAAAACATTTCAAGATTGCGGGAATGTTTATTCAAGATAAGAAAAATCTGCAACCGCTTGCAGTTGGAAAAGCTCTCATGAATGCTTACGACGATGAAGCAAAAGATAAGAAGAAAGTGATAAAGCTTCTAAAAGACTATGGTAATCATTTTCCTGATGTTTCCTTGTCTGCTCTCGATAAAATTTATGTGACTGAAAAGAATCGTAAACTTCGAAAGGCCTTAAAGAAAGCCATGGCGGATATCTTAGAAATGAATAAAGAAGAGGTTGTACCCTTCTGTATGTTTTCAAAAGATAAAGATGCAAAGTCCCCTAAAAAATTTGGAGCTGAAATTGCCAGTTCGAAACTCGAACGAGGTTCAAAAGAGTGGAAAGCTAAGCTTAAAGAATTTTCAGACTTAATCATGTATAATGATGTCATGAACATGAAGAACTTTAACCCGGGAATCGACTTTCTGCCCCTTGAAGAGCGGCCTGATGGTTGTAAGTCTAAGTTAGATTTTGATGCGACCGAACTAAGTAATTCTATTACTTTGGCAATCATGCAACAAAGAAATCCAAAGAAAATGACTAAGGTGTATGACTTCTTTCTGGAAGTGATGAAGCATCTTAATGAACAAAAAGTCGGGGAAAGAAAAGGTGATGCTCAAGGTGTTAATATACTTATGGCTTCCTTGGCTCGACCTGCTCTCAGTCGTTTAGTAGATAGAGGTCAAATAACACCTGACGTAAGAGCCTTAAGAATCCTTGATTCTGAGATTTCAATTCAATCTGTAAACAATGCAAGAAGACAAGCAACTGCAAAAGCAGCAAATAAAGGTGTTTCATTGTATGTCGCTAATGAAAAAGGGGATATCAATACGATTTTACAAAACTCTGATCTAAGAGTTAGGCTCTTCATGTTGGCAGACAAAAAAGTTCCAGGCTATAATTCTTTAAAAGAGGATTTAAGGGCTTTTGATGTTAATGAACCAAAATTAAGATTATCCCGCACACCTGGTGTAAATGAGGATAAATTGTATGAGTTGTCATATAAAATAGCGAAGAGAGGTGGTTGAGAAAGACCTTCT
>JAAKFL010000112.1 GCA_011065065.1 Chlamydiota bacterium
CTTTATCTTTTAACTCGTATCGTTTATGATCGCAGTTTATACACCACGAAAAAAAATAATATTGTGATACGGTAAAGAAAAAACTCTGTCATTATATGAAATGCATAGAAGTTTTTAATTTTGAGACAGTTACCAAAGAAGGTGTTGCCATGTGTCAAGTATCCAAATCACCTAAGTCACTCTTCAGTTATCTGTTAATGTTAGTGATCTTAATTGTTTTCACTGGATGTTCTTCTACCACAACCATTTATCACGGTTTGGATGAACGAGATGCGAATGATATCCTGGTCTATTTGGATAATAAGGGCATTAAGTCCTATAAAATTCAAGCTGCTGCTACTGGTGGTGGTGCCCAAAAAGAGATTCTTTGGGATATAGCCGTTCCAAATGAAGATGAAAAACATGCGATGGCGTTATTGCGCGCGGCTGGTTTGCCACGAAGAGCGGGGCAA
The DNA here is from genome assembly GCA_011065065.1 of Chlamydiota bacterium. GTDB lineage: Bacteria > Chlamydiota > Chlamydiia > Chlamydiales > SLFE01 > JAAKFL01. Next base: position 453 of record JAAKFL010000112.1, read on the forward strand.
AGTCTTTTGACTATTTTTGAAAAAGGGGGATTGGTTCCCTCGGAGTTAGAAGAAAAAATTCGGTATGAAGCCGGTCTTGGGGAGCAAATTGCGAGTACCATCCGGAAGATTGATGGGGTCTTAGATGCTGAAGTACAGCTCTCTTTTCCAGAAGATGATCCATTGAATCCAGAAAGAAAGAAAGGGGATGTCACTGCTTCTGTGTATGTGAAGCACACAGGTGTCCTAGATGATCCGAATACTCAGTTAATTCCGAAGATCCGCCGTTTGGTGGCGAGTGCGATTCAGGGTTTGAAATTTGAAAATGTGACTGTGATTCCTGATAAGGCTCGTTACGCTGATATTTCTTTACGTGAGCAAAGGACACGACAAGAAGCTGAAAAGGAATGGGTGCGTGTTTGGACAGTGGTTCTTGCTAAGGAGTCTTCAAGTCGGTTCCAAACGATTTTCTTTACGTTTTTGATCATTATTCTCTTGTTATTTGTATTCGTAGGCTGGACGTTCTGGAAAATTCATCGTCTGTTGCCAGGAGGAGGTGTCAAGCAATACTTCACATTTATCCCTTTCAAGCCAACGGCAGAAGCACCGGAAGAAGAGGAAGAGGAACCTGAAGAGGACGAAGAGACCGTTTCGGAAAAAGAACCTGTAGAAACTGAGGCTCCGCCTGAAGAGCTTGAAGAAGTAGAAGAAGAAGAGACTACTGAGTAGGAAATTCATGAAAGCAAAAAGCTTGATGGTTTTGCGCGTGATGATCAATCACTTTCATGGTGGGAAGCACGAAATGTTGTCCTGTCTTCCTGAAGATGAGCAGGAAGGGGTTAACGGTCTTGAGTTAGAAGAAGGCAATATTTCGATTGTGACACGCCAGCCGTGGCAAAAGGTCGATAAGATTCATTACTCTTGGTTTTTGGAGCCGATTAAGAAGATTTCAGATAACCTAGTTCCTTTTGTTGTGGCTTCGTTACCTGAATCACATCGTTCCAAAGTTGCCAAGCATTTAGGTCTGAGTGATTTGCCCGAAGATTTAAGCGATCCCATAAAACACCTATTATTGGACCGTCTTTATGATCATATGCCCATTAAGGGAATGCTTCCCTTAGGGTTAATTCAGGCTCAGCCACTTGTCGAACTTTTAGACCTTTCAAAATCACAGTTACTGGATTTGATTGATTGTTTAGGCATCTTTGATGTTGCCGGTGAATTAAAGCAAGTTGTGGATCGTCAGCAGCTTGCAAAACTCTGTGATTCCTTATCTAAATTACAACAAGGGTTTCTGAAGGAGGTGATCCATGACAAAGATCGATGGTCCCCTTCAAAATTAGGTTTGGATCAGTGGGGAGGGGATATTCCTCGGCTCAGAAAGGCTCTTCATGTAAGAGGATTGATGCGTTTGGCAAAAGCGTTGAAAGATCATGATGATGATTTTATGGCTCACTTGTTTCGCAGAATTGACACAGGACGAGCGGCACAGATTCAAAAATATCGCACTCAAGATGAGACAGATCAAGCTGTCTATAATCTTGGAGCTGAAGTTAAAAAAGCAATCCATTATATTAAGAATTTATGAGCAAAAAACTTTTTACATTGATCAAAGGTGACAAAGTTCACTTTGCCCCTGGAACAAAAATCATTCCTGCAGAGTTGTTTTCTGAGCTGTTAAGTTCATCTGAACTGCTGAAGAAGGTGCAAGAGGATGCGGCAGAGTACAAGCTTGGCGTGGTAAGTGAAGCAGAAAAATTGAAAGAAGCCGCTGAGCAGGAAGGTTTTCAGCTGGGCCTGGAACAGTGGGCGGATCATGTGGTGAAGCTGGAAGAGGAGATTGGTCGTGTTCAAAAAGATATGACCGACACCATCATTCCCGTTGCACTAAAAGCAGCAAAAAAGATTATTGGGCGTGAACTGGAAATATCCGAAGACGCGGTTGTAGACATTGTCATAAACAACTTAAAAGCTGTGGCTCACCATAAGAAAATTAAGATTCATGTGAATAAGCAAGATCTTATCACTATGGAGAAAAATAAGGAAAAGCTGAAGAAAAATTTTGAGCAGTTAGAAACTTTGCTCATTGTGGAGAGTGAAGAGGTTAAACCTGGCGGTGCCATTATTGAAACCGAAGGGGGAATCATTAACGCTCAATTGGATAACCTGATACTTATTTTAGAAAAAGCATTTGAAACATTCATGAAACAAGATACAAAAGTGTAAATATGCGCAAAACTTTGCAAGTGGTCCTATGCCTGTTAACTGCATTGGCAGTTTTTTGGATTTCTCCAAGTGATCTATTTTCTCAGACTCAGTCAACACAAACTAAGCCTTCTGTGGTGACCATCACCAATCAACCTGATGAAGAGGAAGCGAAGACACCTGCGCAATTAATGCAGCAGGAAAAGTTTGATCCTTTTTCGAGGCCGTCTATTACGACTCAGGCAGTTGTTTTAACGCTATTGGCTTTGATGCCGTTCATTGTGATGATCCTGACATCATTTATGAAGATTGTGATTGTACTTTCTTTGCTCAGAAGTGCTTTGGGTGTTCAGCAAGCTCCCCCCAACCAAATTATCAATGGGGTGGCGTTTATGTTGAGCATGTATGTGATGTATCCCACTGGTTTGAAAATGTATGACGCGGCGCAGGAGGCGATTAATGAGGCCAGCCAACAGGAAGAGTTGCTTTCAGCAAAAACCGCGGCTTACTTTTTGGCGATTGCCGATAAGGCAAAAGACCCCTTAAAGGAATTTTTGAAGCGGAATAGTTCTGTGGATCACCAAGCTCTTTTTTATAAGATGTCATACCGAGTGATTCCACCTGAATACCGAGCTACATTAAATCCTGATAATTTTGTGATTTTGGTGCCGGCATACATCACGAGTCAGCTGAAAGATGCTTTTCAAATAGGAGTTTTGATTTATATCCCATTTTTTGTCATTGACTTAACCACATCGAATATCCTTTTGGCGATGGGGATGATGATGCTCTCCCCTGTGACAATTTCGATGCCATTGAAATTGTTCCTGCTGGTCATGCTTGACGGGTGGACGTTATTGGTTGAAGGATTGGTTTCAACATTCCGGTAAGGAGGATGTGAGTTAGATGTTTAGAACACAAGTTGTCCAGTTAGCTTATCAGGGTTTGTTATTGATTATGATCCTGTCTGCTCCTCCGATCTTGATCAGCTTATTCTTCGGCCTATTAGTGGCGATATTTCAGGCCGCAACACAGATACAAGAACAGACTCTTTCCTTCACAATTAAATTGGTGGCGGTTGTGCTCACTCTCATGCTTATGGGTGGATGGCTAGGGGGTCAGATCATGAATTTCGCCAATAATATATTCACAAACTTTGCTGGCTGGAGCGTTTCCGGTTGATCATGACGTATGAACGATTATATCGACCTCTACTTTAATTCGGTTTTAGCGCAGGGATCGCCTGAAGCGTTTTTAGGGCTTTTTTTATTGGGCCTGGCTAGACTTCTTCCCATTATCCAAATGTCTCCTTTCTTTGGATCCAGGACTTTGCCACAACCTGTAAAAGTGGGATTTGCTGTCACACTCTTTGTTGTTTTTTTACCGACACTCCTCAATAACATCTCGGCTCCTATCTACTTCAATATAAATTTTCTGTTGATGGCCTTTAAGGAAGTGTTTGTGGGATTTGCTATTGGATGGATCATGAGTATGCCATTTTCGATTGTGCAGAATTTGGGGATGATTGTGGATCACCAAAGGGGGGGAGCAAGCTTGATGGTGAATGACCCCACGATTCAGACTCAGTCATCACCTCTGGGAACTCTTTTCAACCTCGTTTTGATCTACATTTTCTATTACATTGATGGGCCATTTTATTTTTTAGAGGCGATTAATACATCGTATGAGATCTTGCCTCCGGATACGTTTTTGAGTGAAGCGTTTTTTCATCGAGCCAGCACATTTTGGGATATCCAGATTAAATTGCTGAATAAGGTCATGGTGCTCACAGTCCAGCTTTGTGCTCCACCGCTGATTACAATTCTTATGACAGATATGTTCTTGGGAATTGCTAACCGTTTAGCTCCACAAGTTCAAATTACATTCTTAGGACTTCCATTGAAGTCTTTGTTAGCATTTACTGTGATTTGGTTAGGTTGGAAGCAGTATAATCAACAATCCATTGTGATGGTCTTCCAGTGGTTTGATATTTTAAAAGATGTTATCTTTTCATTTAGTACAAAGTAGGGAAATATATGATTCGTTCAACACTTGTTCAACTGGCATTTCAAGGACTCATCCAGGTTTTGATTATTTCAGCTCCGCCAGTTTTACTCAGTTTATTTTTTGGACTTATGGTGGCCTTATTTCAGGCTGCCACTCAGATTCAGGAGCAATCACTTGCCTTTGCTGTTAAATTGATTGTGATCATTTTGACGCTTTTGTTTATGGGTGGATTTTTAGGATCCCGAGTCTATGCCTTTGCTCACTATATCTTTACCAATTTTCCGGGGTGGACTGCCCGGGGATGAGACGTCTTAGATATTTTTTTAACGCAAAGAAGCAAAGACACAAAGACGCAAAGAAAAAATTACAAAAAACTTTGCGTCTTTGTGTCTTTGCTTCTTTGCGTTAAAAAAATACAAAAAGCATTGTTATTCAGTTCTCTGTGAAAAATATCTAGGTTTTTTCGTGTGGAAAAAAGTGTCTCTCGATTCTTGGCTGTGAGGATCCATCTGTCATGGTGATCATGGGCACAGACAACGTTTTATTTATACCGTGTAACTGCCCACAAGGTTTCCCACTCAGCAACTTCATTAAATATTGACTCGGTTGATCCGTAAAGTCGCCATATTTCCACATTTTATCTTCTATAGGAAAAACTTTGTCAGGTGAGAAAAAGAAGTGAGATTTTAAAAAATCCTTTTTTCTGTGATACCAGCCTGTATCTTTTATCTTAAAAGCTTGGCCATCAACTCTATTGGCAGTAAAGGTGATTGTTTCTTTGCGCTCAATACCTTGCGAACTTCTTGAAATGTAACGAAGCTGGATAAACTTCTTCTCATATCCAGATGGATTTTTGGAAAAGAATTTTTTAGGAGCTTTTGTTCCTCCTATAACGAGAGAGCTCTCCACTCCTTCGTCACTCCATGAAAACTTCTGAGTGAAGAAAATCCATTGAAAAGGGTTCAAAGAGAGTTTGGAAAGCTCAGTTTGAAAATACTTGTCTTTCATGATCTTAGACCAATCAGTGGAGACTCGACGCATGCTGAGAAGATCTTCTGGCTCTAATTCACCAAGGATTTTGAGACGGAGTTCATAAGGAAGTTGGTTCAGATGATCCTGACCTGGGGCAAAAATCATTTGGGTCATTCGAGTGATCACTGAATTATCCCTTAAACTGCACACCATAAGCTTTCCCACTTGTGTCAACTGCTTGGGAATTTGGCTGATTCCATTCCCTAAAGTACCGACATTCTGAAAGAAAGTTGATTGATTGACAGGATCCATACAGTTACCTCATCTCTTCTTAATACTAACAGTCTATAAAAGAACCACTTATGTGTAAATGAAAAAATGCAGAGCACTTCCATTAGATTATACGATAACACATAAACGGTTAAGTTTAAATAAAAACGACTGTTTAATTATTATTTTATTATGTTATAATAATTGTATATTATTGTAATGGATTATTAATTTATTAAAGGTAAAAATTATGCTTAATATAAATCCTTTTAATTGGATTTGGGGACCGCCATCTGCACCTCATGAACCCGATACCGTTTCTATTGAGAGGACAGCTGAGGATAGTGAGGCCTTTTTATCGAATGCTAAGAGTGTTTTAGAGCCCTTAGGTTTATGGGATGAGGGGGTGAAGGAGCTAATTTTATCGATTTTGGGTGATAATGAGCTCTTTTTGGCTTTTAATCCCCTATTTGGATCTCTTCAAGACACTAA
>JAAKFL010000113.1 GCA_011065065.1 Chlamydiota bacterium
GTATTCTCAAGCCCCAAAGATTGCTGAATCGCTTGCGCTGTCGCATAGCATTGCGCCGCATAACAAAAGGCATTTTTCTCATTCAAAGTCTCACAGCAACGATCGACCTGCAAACAGTAATTATGGCAGTCAGCTTTCCGAAGCTGCCTTTCTGGCAACCCGTGGAAACTAAAGAGAAAATGATCGTATTCTTCGAGTGGATGCTTTTTGGCATTGAGGCAAAATGTCTCGATCATTTTGGGATCTGTAGGGTAGCTGTTCTCAAATCGAAGATTCGGAATAGTTGGCCAGCGTGACACCACTCGCATCACTTCCTGATGCACCGATCCAGTAGATGCTGAGGCATATTGAGGAAACAGAGGAAGCACAATGATCTCAGAGACATTCCTGAGTTTATTGAGTCCCAATTCGATTGAAGGGTTCTGGTAGCGCATCGCCAAAACGACTTCGTAGTCGTCTCCCAAAGATTTTTGAAGGAGCGTTTCGACTTGCTTCCCAAAATGGAGCAATGGAGACCCTGTTTCGCCCCAAATTTCAGAGTAAGATCGCGCGGAATTGCGATATCGTAAGGGAACAATCAACCCCCGAACAAGGCACTGTCGCTTCAACCAAGGAACATCAATGACTCTTTCATCTGTGAGAAATTGAATCAAGTAACGATAGACATCTCGCGGTTTCGGAGAAGCAGGAGTGCCAAGATTGACAATAAGAACTCCGGTTTTCTTTTTCATAATGGCCTTAATCGTAATGGAATCGACGCTTTTTGCCTAGTACCCAATCCATTTTATTTTGCAAAGTGGATTGGGTACTAGATAGAAATTACTGTTTTTTCTATAAGGGTTTACTTATGGAGGCGACACTATGCGTGTTGGGGTGGTAGGAGTTAACCACAAGCAAGCAAGTTTACGGTTACGGGAACTGCTCGCAAAAAAATGTCATAAGTGGTTTGGAGCAAACAGATCGGGATATTCCGTTGAGAAATATATCCTCCTTTCCACATGCAATCGGACTGAGATCTACTTCACATCTCGCAACCTCGCGGACACGCACACGCACATTCTCCAAATCATTCGTCAAGAAGTCGACGAAGCGTTTGAACAGCGCATGTATTCGTTCTTTGGGGAAGACTGCTTTTACCATTTATCTGCCGTCACTGCAGGTCTCGACAGCGCCATCATCTGGGAAACGGAAATTCAAGGCCAAGTGAAAGCGATTTACGAGGCGACATCGGCTTTGACTGTCCTTCCGAATGAGCTCCATTACCTCTTTCAAAAGTGCCTCAAAAATGGGAAATTACTCAGAAGCCGTTTTCAAATGGGCCGTGGAATTCCCGATGTAGAACATGCGATACTGGACATGGGGAAACGGTGCTTTTCAGACATTGAAAAGACTCGGATTTTGTTTGTAGGCGCTTCTGCAATCAATATCAAAATTATGACTCATCTCAAGAACAAGGGGCTTCAAAGCATCACTTTGTGTAATCGGACTGAAAGCCGAGCGCAGTACCATTCACAGAAGCTATCTATAGACACATTACCATGGGGAGATTTCGCTTCCTGGCAAGAGCACGACTGGATCATTTTTGGAACAAAATCTCCGAAGCACCTGTTGACTTATGGAGATTTATCCCAAAACGGTAGCCCAAAACTCATCATTGACCTATCAGTCCCCCGCAATGTCGCTCCTACTGTAGACAGGCACCCCAATGTGACATTACATAACATTGACCAAGTCCACCAGATGTTAGAGGGGCGCCGAAAACGAATGGAACATTTAGCCACTGAAGCGCAATCATTGCTGACAGAGGTGGTCCATCGTCAAGTCAATACCTTCAAAAGAAAGACAAAAGTCATTCCGATTGTGGCTTAAAGTGATAAGCCAGTTCTTGGAGAGGCGATTGCAAAAAGACGAGAAAACTGATAATTAAGGAAAAATTTGGAGTAAATCGATTATTCGATTTCTTCATTTTACCCAATTAATTTGGCACAAACCATGTTTTATATCAAGAATTCTTAGTACATTCTTGCGATAGCAATTTTACTTTCCAAAATGACTTATGAATTTGAAGTTTGCTGTCGCAAAATAAAAGCCGTGTCGATGAGATAAAAAGGTTTCTTATTCACTACTACCTTTGAAAAATGAAGAAATCGAAGAATCGATTTACTCCAAATTGCTACGCAAAAAATATCGTCTTTTTGCAATCGCCTCTCCAAAAACTGACTTTAAATCTCAATCCTGTACTTAAAACATCAAAAATGTAAAATATATGTTTTATTTTATATTGGAGAAATCTCATGTCACGCGTTTTAAGTCTTTTTGCTTTATTTTTCTTGAGTACATCGCTTTTTGCTGATTACTGTGTCGATGACCCTTGCTCCTGTTCGACGGAAATTGCTGTCGACTTTTTATGGTGGGACGTTATGGGAGACCAGATCTATTACGGGATCGTAATCGAGGGAATACGTGACACTACACCCGATCCAACTGTTGAAAATCTTTCAGAAAGGTTATTACAATTTAACCCAGATTGGAGTCCAGGAGTCAGAGTTCATCTTATTCATAATTTGCAATGCCAGGACCTAGCTCTTTTTGCATCTTGGACCTGGTATGAAACAGAAAATACACAAAATACCAGATTAATCTTATCCTCAGATCCCGATGCATTTTTAAGTTTTAATTCAGTTTTTATTGGAGGAGTAGGAGCACAAGGGATATTAGAATTCGAAACTGGAGACATTGATGCTCACTATTATTTCAAGTTAAATCGTGTTGACATTGGCTTTTTAAAGAGTTGTTGTCTTTGTTGCGATCTTCAATTTAGCCCATTTGCTGCATTCACTTATATCCACACTGACGAAAATTTAACGTTAGTCACAGACTTTGATAACCAAACCTCCTCTTTCTTCAAGCGAAATAATTATCGAAATCATACATCCTTTGATGGATATGGAATAAAACTTGGGTTAGCTGCAGATTGGTCCTTCTGTCAGTGCTTCTCATTCTATTCAGCAGCCAGCTTAACAGGTGCTTGGGGGTGTTATGAAAACGATACTCGAAACATTGAAAATGAAGGTGGGACAATAGCAGATATTGACATAGATGTGACTTTCAAACACGATGACTGGAGGGGAAGGTTATATTCTCAACTTCAACTAGGTGTCAAGTATACCGCATGTCTTTGTCGGTGCCCTGTTTTTGCCATGGTCGGTTGGGAACATCAGATGTTTTTTAATCAGACCAACTGGTCTGTATTCAGCGGAGAGTTTGCGACTCCATCAACATTGCCAGTTGGGGACTTAACTTTACAAGGACTCGTGGTCAGAGCAGGATTTTCATTCTAAGTGATTTTAAATAACATCCTGTTAATCTTAAATATCCTATTCATCCTGTTTTTTAGTCGGTTAAAACTCGGCTTTGCCCGGCGTTCTTGGAAACGGAATCACATCCCGAATGTTGTCCATTCCGGTCACATACTGAATCAATCGCTCAAACCCAACTCCAAAGCCAGCATGGGGAACTGATCCGTACTTTCTCAATTCCAAGTACCACCAGTAATCATCTTTATTCAAGCCGGCTTCGTCTATCTTCCTTTCTAAAACATCAAGACGATCTTCCCTTTGACTTCCTCCGATAATCTCCCCAACCCCAGGAACCAAAACATCCAGGCAGGCCACGGTCTTTTCGTCGGCATTCTGTTTCATGTAAAAAGGCTTAATGTCCCTAGGGTAATCAGTGAGAATCACAGGCTTCCCAAAAAATTCTTCAGCTAAATAGCGCTCATGCTCCGATTGCAAATCCAAGCCCCATTTCACTGGGAACTCAAATTTTTTAGTCGATTTCTCCAATATCCGAATGGCATATGAGTATGTCGACCGCTCAAACGGAGTCTCCACCACATGTTTTAACTTTTCCAAACATCCTTTTGCTATGAACTTATCAAAAAACGCCATGTCCTCTTCGCAATGATCCAGAACATACTTCAGAACATATTTCAAAAACTCTTCTGCCAAGTCCATATCATCATTGATGTCAGCAAATGCCATTTCAGGCTCAATCATCCAAAACTCTGCCAGGTGCCGGGATGTATTGGAATTCTCCGCTCGGAATGTCGGGCCAAAAGTATAGACGTCTGAAAGAGACAAGGCATAAATTTCCGCATTCAATTGTCCCGAAACTGTTAAATACGAAGATTGGCCAAAGAAATCTTGGCTATAGTCTATCTTTCCCTCTTCTGTTTTGGGTAAATCTTCCAAATCCAGTGTCGACACACGAAACAGCTCGCCAGCTCCTTCACAGTCTGACCCAGTAATAATCGGAGTACTCACCCAAACAAACCCCTTCTCTTGGAAAAACAGATGGGTAGCCATCGCCAAAGCATGACGAACACGTGAGATCGCCCCGATGGTATTGGTTCGAGGTCTCAAATGAGCAATGGTCCGTAAGAATTCAAAGGTGTGACGTTTTTTCTGAAGAGGATAAGTTTCCGGATCAGAAGTTCCAATCAACTCTATGGTCTTCGCTTGAATTTCCACTTTCTGTCCCTTGGCCGGGCTTTCCACAACTTTTCCTGTGGCCACCACAGATGCACCAGTAGAAATTTGACCAACTATATTATGGTAATCCGGCACAGATTGATCGACCACAACTTGAAGATTGCCTAATGTGGATCCATCATTGATCTCAACAAAACTGAATGTCTTTTGATTCCGGATCGTTTTCACCCAACCCTTGACGGTCACCTCTTGCTCCAAGATGGATGCAATGCCACCCGGAGGATTCTTCACATTTTTAATTCTTACACGCATGATTTTCCTTTTGCTAACTCAAGTAATAAAGCGATTTCATCCACCCACCTCGCCGGTCCACCCGGAGTCTCCAAATACTTCGGTAGATGCCTGGTTTTTGGATGATTCATCAAAACACGAAAACATTCTAAACCAATTTCACCCTCACCAATCTGCTCATGACGATCAACACGCGATCCCAGCCCTTTCTTGGAATCATTCAAATGAAAAGCTTTTAAAAATTCGATTCCCACTTGCTCATCAAACTCTTTGAGTGTTTTCTCCCATCCCTCTTCAGTTCGAATGTCATATCCTGCCGCAAACGAATGACACGTATCAATACAGACTCCCACGGGCAAGCGATCTTTCACTTTGTCAACGATATACCCCAGCTCCTCAAACAAATACCCTACAGTCGACCCTTGGCCTGCGGTACTTTCAAGGATCAGCATGGTTGGCCCCTTAGAAACCAGATCTTCACATTCCAATAAACTCTCGACAATCCGATCAAGACATTGCTGGCGATCTTCTTTTAGCGCCGCACCAGGATGAAAATTCATATAGGTAATTCCCAAAAGATGACAACGCTTGATTTCCTCCTGAAAAGCCCGACGACTTTTTTCCAACACTTCTGGATTCGGAGCCCCCAAGTTAATCAAATAACTATCGTGACTCATAATTTTTTCTATTCCTGTCTCTTCAAGAGTCTGCGCCCAAAGATCTAACTCCTTCTGGGTATATTCCTTTCCCTTCCACTGCTTCTGATTACTGGTAAACAACTGAATGGTCGTCGCCCCAATCTTTTGCCCTTCCAATAGGGCATTGAAAACACCCCCCGCTGCAGACGTGTGGGCTCCGATCAGCAACTTTTCTTGTTCCATAGAATTCATCCTATTATAAGAGGATATCATATAAGAAAACTTGAATAAAATCAGTAATTTTCCCTAAAAAAACATCCTGTCCATTCTAGTAGACTTAAAAATTTAACCGCGAAGATCGCGAAGACCGCGAAGAAGCGCGAAGAAACAGACTTATTTCAAGTAATCTTTATCAAAACATTCTGTGTAAAGAGGTTAAATCAGGAAATCAACATGAATAAACCTGTCTTCGCGCATCTTCGCAGTCTTCGCGATCTTCGCGGTTAAATTTTTAAAGGCACGCTAGGAATTTTTAGAATGAAATTTTTCCACGTGATGAGGAGGTACACTCTGCCCATTGACCATGCTAATATTCGGAGGAGAAGAATGACGAGCTATCGCTTCCATCAAATTCTCTAAATATTCCTTAAGAAAGCCTTGAGAAAAATTAAAACTAATTTTTCTCAGCTTTGGATGATCGAATAATGCCATCCAATCCTCCACACTCGCAGTCGAGTAAGGCTGGCAATGTAACATCCGCAATTTAGGGAAATGACGTCGTAAATCACTCAATGTATCCCCTGCAGGATAAATTCCCGTTTGACTAATATCAAGAATTCGAATCGGACTCACTTGTTCAAGTGAAATTAATTTTTTTAATCCCTTTTTACCTAGATCTTTCTTCACCTCAACCTTCACCCCATTATCATATAACTTCAAATTA
>JAAKFL010000114.1 GCA_011065065.1 Chlamydiota bacterium
AAAATCCCTGAGATTTCAAATAACTCAATTGTGAATCGGAAGGATCCATAACGATTCCCCCAAGGGTGATGTGGGCATCAATTTCATTTAACACCTTTATCGAAGCATCCAAAAACGTATCTTCATATTTTGCCACTTCACCCGAATTATCCCGGTATGAAAGGTCCAAAATATTTTTCGAAGTCAAAACAAATTTCTTGTAGGTGCTTTTTTCAACAACCACCGCAACTGCGACATCTCGCGAAACCTTATGAATACCCAACTCATATGAAAGATTCTTAAGGATAAAGAATTTATCATTAGAAACTGCAACAGCGGTGTGATTTGGTTCCGCTTTATCAAGTTTGATAATTTTAAAATTTCTTTCAACCAAAGCTTTGATCAGGGGTCTTGAGGAGGAGTGACCGACTCCTTGAAGAAAGAAGATATCGGCAAGTGGAGGGAGGGTGGCAGCGGTATGTTCCTGAGCATCGATGTAACCCTCATCAACTCTATCTTTCATTTCCATATTGTAGGTGCAAAAAGACAATTCCATAGGCTAACCCTAATTTATCATTCAGAATTCAGAACAGGGTCCTAGTCCACAGGAATGGAGCACCGACAGGATATTTCCAATCGTGACCAGGACGAAGATCCAGATGGCCAATTTCCCAAACCAATTCATTTTCTGGGTCTTTTGAGTGGCATATTCGGGATCATAAAGGAACAACAAAAAAGCAATATAGGTGATGGAACAGACAAAAACCAAAAATGACCACACCCATAAGTCCAAACCCAATATGGGTTCCCCAAATGACGGGTCACCAGGGCAGATATGAAGGGCCGTTTGACGTAATGCCACAACACCGCCAAAGACACAACTGAGCAATGACACTGCGTAATGCTTCGTTTTGATGCCAAAACGGAGATTCATGATAGCCCCTATTGCAACACCTGTCATTCCAAGACGTTGAAGAAAACAGAGGGGGCAGGGCTGCTCCTCCAGAAAAATCTGGACTCCAAAAGCCGAAATGATGATTCCTGAAAGAATTAAAATGAGTAATGCGTTTAGCTGAGTGGAAAAAGTATTCATATTATAACCTGATGTTGAGGATTGAGGTGGCATGATAGCAAAGCATAAGGGCACATAAAATGAGATTGAACAAAACGACGACGATCGCTGTGTTATTCCATTTAAGCCAAATCAACAGTATTGAGAAAAGAAAGATTACAAAAAGTCCTGCCATCATGGGGATACCCTCCTTTAATGATCACCCAATAAATGGCAAAAATGAATATTTAATGGTATAAAAAAAAATTTAAATCCAGGAGACTTTGATGGCGAAAATCAATGGCTCTTCATCATTTTTCAAAAATGTGATGAAGGTGAAAGTTAAAAAGAAGAAAAAAATGAAGGTGAAGGGTCCCAAGAAGATTAAGCCCAAGAAGAAAGATAAGAACATCCTTCGCGTATTCACAGGCCAGAGGGATATGAGTCAAGACACAGCATCTAAAAACAAATGGATCAAAGCGAATTTAGAAGGACTGAGCAGTAAAGAGCTTGAGAGACTTAAGAAAAAAATTGGAAAAATTGCTGCATTCCTGGAAGATGATCAGGAGATAGGAGAACAGGTTCTGGCTCACAAAGAGGTCATTTTAGAATATGCTGAATTCAAACTGGTCGAAACGGAGAAAAACACTGAAAAAATTCGGGGCCTGATCAAAAAAAGAATCAGCAAATTTCCCGACCTCAAGCAAAAAGATCTCACTCCTAGGTTTGTGCGAGAAAACTTTGCCGACATCAAGAAAGATTACGAAGAGAAAGTCGTAAACCAGCTCATTTTGCCTAAAAATGGAGAAGAGGATTCGACCTATTTCATTCTCAAAACCTTAAAACGATATCTTTGATCAGAAGTTTTCAGCCGCAGATGAACGCAGATTTTCGCAGATAACTTCAAGTGGCATCTGATTTGGACCAACGGTCCATGGAGTTTTTGGACGAAGGTGATATAGAAGTACGTAGATTTTCAACCATTCTTGGTTGAAAATCTACGTACTTCTATATCACCTTCGTCCAAAAGTTCGAGATCATTTCATGATCATAAAATTGTTTAAGCTAAATTATCTGCGAAAATCTGCGTTCATCTGCGGCTAATACCTAAGCCACTAGGAAACGCAACACTCGTAATCACAGATCCACCGAAGAACTTTATCCAACACCTTCTCCTTTGCAGACATGCAATAATCTCCGTCACATTCCATAGGAGATCCAATCGCCTTCAAGATGACAAAACGAGGGACATTCTTCATCGATTTTTTGTCCATGGCCATCGCTTCCATCAGAAGGTCAGGAGTCATCGAAGGAATGGTCAAGTTCGGATGATTTTTTCGAATCACTGTTTCAATTCTTTCAAAAGCCTCTTTCTCTAAACGACCTAATTCATAAGACAAATAGGCTTCAGCAATCATGCCAACTGCCACGGCCTCTCCATGAGGAATCTTGAAATTTGTAACCTGCTCTAATGCATGACCTATGGTGTGACCAAAATTGAGCAGTCGCCTTTTCCCTTTTTCTTGAAGATCTGCTTTCACAATTTTTTGCTTGATGCGACAGCTGCCTTCAATAGCCTCGTTTAAATACTCTACATCCAACTCGGAAATCTTATCGCCATCTTTCTCAAACATTTCAAAATAAAGAGGATCCGCAATTATACCATGTTTAATCATCTCCATCAACCCATTGCAAACTTCATTTTGAGATAAGGTCCTTAAGGTTGTGGTGTCTATGAAGATCATTTCGGGAGTATATATGGCTCCAATCAAATTCTTTCCAAATGACGTGTTGACTCCTGTTTTCCCACCGATCGAAGCATCGATCATAGACAGAAGGGTTGTGGGACAGCTGAGGTATGGGATTCCGCGACAATAAGTCGACGCAATAAATCCGGCCATATCCAACGTCACTCCGCCCCCCAATGCGATGATGCAAGTATCTTTGCCAAGCCCTTGAGCTTGCATTTGGTCTTCTATCATCTCTTTTGTAGTACGGGTTTTATAGAACTCTCCACCGGGAAATGAAAACATAAACACATCGAGATTGTGATCTCTCAGGTGCTTTTCTAAACGATGTCCATACAACTCTTCGACACAAGAGTCGGTAATGATCGCCACCCTTGATCCCAGTTGGTGAGCCATTTCAATAAGATCGGAACTAGCCAGAATATGTTCTTCGATTTGAATGGGGGTCATGGGAGTCTTCCTTCTTTGCGGTTTATACCGATCGTATTTAAAAAATCGGTATAGAAATTGTTATACAACTTTCTGAAGCACATGTAAACGGATGAAACGTCCCCCTTCAAAATCGTCCAAAGTCATCCCATATTGCTGAAAGTCTTCAAGAAGCTCCCGCATTCCCGATTCAAGGGTATAGTGAAGCTTGAAATCCGGAAGAAGTCTCCCCAAAAGATCAAAATTCACTCGATAATTTCGGGGATCATGCCCCACTTCTCCAGTGAAAACAACCTCTGCATGGGGAATCAGCTCTTTGACCATTCGCGCCACATCCATCACCTGAAAATTTTCCGTGTTGGCTCCGATATTCACCGCCTGCGCATGAATCGCCTCACGAGGAGCCTCCAAAAATGCTATAAATGCACGAGCAATATCCCGACAATGGATCAACGGACGCCAGGGGGTCCCATCACTTTTAATGCAGATGTCACCTCGTGTAAAAGCACAGGCAAGCAGATTGTTCACCACAAGATCGAGCCTGAGCATCGCCGAACTACCGTAGGCAGTCGCGTTTCTTAATGAGGCCGGTGAGAAGCTATCGTCTGCCAGTGCGAGGATCGCTTTTTCTGCTTCAATTTTGGACTCAGCATACACGGTCAAAGGATTCATCCTTGAACTCTCGTCGAGATCAAGACTCTCCCCTTGCCCATAAACCGAACAACTTCCCGCAAAAAGAAACCGTTCAACTCCCACCTCTTTTGCCAAATGGGCAAGTTTTATTGAACCTTCTAGATTAATGGAGCGAGTTAGCTCTGGATCCATGTTTCCCATGGGGTCGTTGGAGATCGCACCGAGATGGATAACAGTATCAAAACCTGTGAGAAAATCGGATGTAAGTTCACGGAAATCAATGGCCCATTGTTCATCAGACTGCGTCGGCGGGTACCACTCACATCCCGCAAAGAGGCCGCAATCGCATCCTGTAACCGAATAACCGCTCTGCTTGAGAAGTTTGACCAGTTCGACGCCTATGTATCCTTGGTTGCCCGAAACAAAAATGTTTTTCATGCTTGCGAGATTAACATAGCGAGGAATTTGATTTCATTAAGAAGTTCACTTAGCTGGAAATTTGAGTCAGGGCAATCGCATTAAGAAATTTCTTAACATTTACCAACCACTTTCCCTGAAAAAAGCATCCTGTATATCCTTATTATCCTGCCTATCCTGTTTTTTTCGGACGTGAAAAACAGGATAGGCAGGATAGTAAGGATTAACAGGATAAAACGTCCAAAAATTGTATCAAGAAATTTCTTCCTGCGATTGCCCTGAAATTTGAGTAACGATCCTTCTTAAACAATCCTTCCGATTCTCATACTCTGTACCTTTAAATAAAGGTTTGACTAACGGAGGGATTTTTCCACAATCACTACTTACTTCATTTGCAGTCCATTGAATCAAGCTGGAAAATGAGATCATTGCCCGTATAAATCTCGATCGATGATTGAAATTCTTGAATTTTTTTTTGATCTTCTCATGAGAAGATATCAAGTAGGCATTGAGAACACGTAAAATGAACATCCCCGCAATTTGCTGATGAACAACATCCTCGGATTCAGGAAACAACATCCTGCAATTGTTAGCATGATCGCGATAAATATCTTTAATCTCCTTTGGGACATCAATCGACAACCGCTCCATATCCTCAAGGAGGTAGTTCAATGCTATCTTTAATGCATAACAATTATTCTTAAAAAATTCACCTTTACATTTTTCAAATGTCTTTACATGGTACTTTTTAGCAATTAATGTTTGATGAAATTCGCGTATATGTTTTTCATGAAGAACAACAGGAAAAGACCGTGTGATTTTTAATAAATGTACCATCGCTCGCTTCGTAGATTCTTCTAAAACATTTGACAAAAGAGAAGGAAATTGGATCTTCATAATTTCCGAAGCAACAGATGTTCCCCGAAGAAGTGAATCTTGCTCTTCAGAACCTTTTGCTTGACGCAATTCTGCTCTGTGGTGCTCCTTGATAAACGCCCAAACTTCCATCCTTGCCATATTCTGTGCGACTGGATCAGTCAGGATCTTAATAACTTCTTGCCCCACCGCGCCATACTTGTCCTCCTTGGGAACCACCAGAATAAACCTATCAAAAAAAGCTTCACATTCACCAATCTGTAACGACCTCGCATATGTTAAGAAAAACGACTCCCAAATAGTGACTGCTTTAAAACAAAAAATCTCCTTTTTTGAATGAATTTTTCTCATTCCCAAAGAAAACAATCCATGGTTATAGGGCCATAAAGGATTTAAAAAATAAGTATAAGAATCGTCTGTCTTGAGAACCAATCTTTTATCTTTTACTGCAATATTCCCTGACTCAGATAACGACCTTTTCACTTTTCCGATTCCTCGCAGCGTTTTCACCTCGTTGTCTGATTTAGACCGGAATGGATTTTTGAAAGTAGGAACATATACCCGGTGACGATTGGATGAAGACCATTTCTGTTTCTCCTTCGTACCACGTGGAGATAACCTCTCAAACAACTGACGCGCAGAAGGAGCTCTTTGCATTCGAGAATGAGATTTATTATCTTTTCCACTACGTGAAGATAACTCCACCACAAACTTACGCACAGAATAACTCTTTTTTATTCGAGGTTCCGAAGAATGATCATCAGGAGAAGATGAAAAATCAAGATTTAATGTTGGGATAACTTTATGGCCACTATGTTTAGATTTTTTCTCCTGAATGGGCCTATTTTTCCAAGAATCTGTATAAGCCTTAATTTCTCGATTAACACATGATGGTTTGGCTTCCATAACAACTTTATCCTTTGTTTTTTTATTGAACATAAAATTGTATTCTTTTTCAGTCAACCACTAATTTTTAATTATCATCTCAAGGTTATTGGAATTTTATTTACACTTTTGATAAGTGTAAATTTATTACAAATATAAGAGACTAAATAAGGATGTTTTATGGATTGTTCATCAAAAGAACTTTTTTCACCACAGACACAGACTCGACTTTCGGATATTTCATGTAAGTAGCGATATGTTTATTTTGGTGTAAATGGCTTATAAATTTAACCGCGAAGATCGCGAAGATCGCGAAGAAACGCGAAGAAACAGACTAATGTC
>JAAKFL010000115.1 GCA_011065065.1 Chlamydiota bacterium
ATCGAGCGGTTCAATCTGTGACTCATGGAATCAGTGGGACTCCCATGCCGCCATGGGGTGAAACGGCTCAGGATAAAGATTTTAATAATGATATCCCCATCTTGACGCATGAAGAAATTATTCAGCTTGTCAATTGGATCTACAGGAATCTGCCAGGTGAGAAATTCCTGCGTGAGCTTGAAGAAGTGAAGAAATGGGAATACCAGCCTGAAAATGTTCTTGAGGAACTTCAAAAGTCTGGGGATATCGAAAAATTAAACCCTCAGTCACTCCTGGAAACACTTCCAAAAGGAGATGAGTATTTGGTTTCTCTGCAACCCATGCTTGCTGCAGCTCCACAACAAAACCTGACGATCGACGATATCTTTGATAAGGTCCCCAATCCTTTTGAGGGACCAGACAAGTATCATTACTACATAAAAAAAAAATACTACACGGAAAAGAATCTTCGCGAAGGAAAAGAGTTCTTTGAACTGAATTGCGCCATTTGTCATGGAAAGGATGCGGATGGAGCAGGTCTTCGCTCGGGTGTGATGGAAGATGCCAAACCGCGGATGTTGATCAATCTTCCCTGGATTGAGAGTCGTGACGATTTGCGGTTGATTCGTTCTATTGTTTATGGAGTTGTGGGGACAGCGATGATTCCATGGGGAGATCAGACAACAGCATTACAACGTTTGCAGCTGGTGATGTATATCCGAAATCTTACAGAGACTAAACGAGATTACGAAAAATTAAAGAAATTGATTTTCCAGATTTTTGAAGGACCTGTTTGGGCTCTACAAGACGCTCGTTCCGCCGGATCTGAGCAAATCTCGAAACTTGAGAAAGAAGTTTATGAGGCCAGGGTCAACCGTTTACGTTTAGAAGACCAGGCACAAAAGGGTGAAGTTTCTCCTGATAAAATTGCCGGACTTTATGCCAGCGAACTGAAGCTCAGGCAGCAGCTGGAAAGTTATCGACAAGAGGATCAGCTTTTAACCACTTTGATCACCCAAGTTAAAAAGGAAAAAGAGCTTTATCGAAACTTAGGGGATGCCTTGTTTAATCTCTATGGAGACACCCCCATTTTTGATGAGTATTTGAAAGCTCTTGAGTTGAATGAAAATCATTTTTCTTATCGCAACGGTCAATTGAACTTGCGACAGGTAGACGATAAGAATTTAAACGAAATAGAAAAGCAAATGTTGCAGCGTATAGAAGATGCCATACGCCAACTCTCTGCTCAGAAATTGATTGAAGAAGGGAAGATCTCAACACAAGAGCAGAAAGAGACTCTTGCAGAGATAAACTTTGCGCTCAATAACCAAAAAGAAATGAAAAAAGAAATGATCTCTACTTTTGCTCAGATTGAGCGATTGAGGGTAAGTCAAATTGATATTTATAAAAAAATTAACCAATTGGAAAACGACAATGGCAGAAATCGTGACATCTAAATACGAAGATGGGCCGACAAAATGGCTCATCTACCCCGCATCTCTCTTTATGATAGTGGGGATGCTAATTGGACTTTTTATCTCCTTTAACGGCTTTATTTTTCCCGATTATTTTTCGGGAGAATACATCACCTTTGGGCGGCTACGCCCAGTTCATGTGATGGGTATTTTGTTGTTGTGGCTGCTCTCAGCAAACTTTGGATTGAGCTATTTTATGGTTCAAAGGCTTTGTGGAGTTCGGATATGGAGCGTAAAATTAGCATACTGGTCTATCGCAATCTGGTGGTTTTCTGTCATTATCAGTCAATTTTCATACCCCTTTGGAACTAACTATGGGTGGGAGTATGATGAAACCCCAATGTTTGTCTGGTGGATTCCGGTCAAGCCATTGTTTGTCTTGGCATGGTTGATGACATTGATTAACTTTTTTATGACCACCTATAAACGGAAAAATGTGAAGCTTTACGTTTCTATGTGGTACGTTTTAGGGGCGATGATTTGGGGTACGGTGATCTTTTTGGTGGGTGGCTTCGGTTTGGAGTTTCTTCCCAAGGGAATTTCTCGAGTGAATGCACAGTTTTTTTACGTGCATAACCTTGTGGGGCTGATATTTACACCGTTTGGACTGGCCATCGCCTACTACTACTTGCCAAAACTGGCAAATACTCCAATTTATAGCCATAGACTCTCCATGATTGGATTTTGGTCGATTGCCTTTGTCTATGGTTGGGTGGGAGCTCACCACATCATCCACGGCCCCATCACACAGTGGATTCAAACAGTTTCTATTATTTTTTCCGTTTGGTTGTTCATACCCGTGTTTACGGTGGTGTTAAATATCTTTGCGACACTGCAACCGCATTGGAAGCAATATACAGAGAGCGCTCCAGTCCGCTATATTGTCATGGGAAATATTTTTTACTTGATCACCTCTGTCCAGGGATCTCTCATGGCCTTACGCAATATCAATGAAATTACCTCGAAAACAGATTGGGTCATCGGTCATTCACATATTGCTCTCTATGGAACCTTTACATTTTTTGCGATTGCGGGAATTTATTATGTGGTTCCTATCATCACTCAAAAGCCAATCTGGTCCAAGCGATTAACAGACTGGTCATTTACACTCAATCTTTTAGGAAGTGTTCCGTTTATTTTATCACTTTGGGTCGGAGGCTATTTGCAGGGACTGATGTGGACCAGCTGGGCCACGGGTATTAGTTATGCCGAGTTCCAGAGTAATTTAAGTAATTTCCCCTTTCTTCAAACGATAGCGGAGACACAGCCATGGTGGTTATTACGGAGTTTGGGAGGCATCATTGTCCTTTTGGGGAACATTCTCTTTGTGATTAACATTTTTAATACTGTTCTCTTAAAAAAACGCGAACCGGTTGAGGCTTGATATGGAGAACCATCAAAACACATTCATGACAAAAGTTCACAAGTCACTTTTGTATACAGTCATAGGAATCATTCTCCTGTTTTCAATGGCGATTATTGCTACCTTGATTGCTCCACAGCACATAGACCCTACATGGATGCAGCCATCAAGTTATTATCAGGTGCAGATGTATGAGGTGGCTGATCCCAATTTCTTTATCAGTAGTGAAACATCTGGTGTCAGGGATCTTCAATATGTGCAAAGACTGACTAATGGTTACACACTTCTTTCTTTTCAAGAAAATGAGTCTGTCAGAATTGTGGCTCCTGCAGAACTGGAAAAGTACATCACGAAGTTTGGAGAAAAAAATCTCAAATTAACTTCCCGCCTATTATTGCTGCGAAATCCCGAAAAGGATATTCAAACATCTGCTAAACAGCTCAGGGAAACTTTGCAGCAGCAAATGAGAGGCGAAGGGAAGTCGCTTATCGATTATAAAATTCTTGAGTTATATGACACCGGGCTTGAGGAAGTTTTTAGTGTGGCACGATCAGAGGGAATTATTGAGGATTTTGTCGACGAAGATTACACAATCCTTGATGATTCCGTGAATCAGCCATGGCATGACGATCCGGGTGTGATTTTTGTCAAAAATCCGATGGAGTACCGTATTGTTCCGACTGGTTTTGCACAAACAAAAGGATGGAAATATGACCCAGAAGGCAAATCGGTTGAAAGTATTGCGGAGCTTGAGGGAAAAGAGCTTGGTTTTCGTTCACGTGAGTTGCTTATCAAATTAGGGGAGCAGATATATGCTCACGAAGGATGTTGGTACTGCCATACTGACCAAACTCGGACTCTTGTTCAAGATGTTGTCTTAAATGGATCGGAGTCGTTTCCTGCTCCCCCTTCATCGCCAAACGAGTATATTTACCAGAAAGTGACCTTTCCCGGAACTCGAAGGATTGGACCCGATATGTCACGAGTGGGGATTAAAAGACCGAGCCGAGACTGGCATAAATCGCACTTTTGGGCTCCGAGAACAGCCAGTGCGGGAAGTATCATGCCTTCGTTTAAGCACTTTTTTGACTTTGATCCGCGTGGAACGCGCAAGACAGAGGTGGGGATCCCCAACTATCAATTTGAAGCGATCTATCAGTATCTGATGACAAAGGGAACGCGCATTACACCTCCGACAGAAGCCTGGTGGATAGGCAAGGATCCGGTTCAGACCTTGAAAATTATCGAAGGGGAACTCTAGGCATTGGACGGATTTGGGTATACAGGAGCGGTGCTGCATTTTGCTTTAAACGCAGCGTTTTTTAGCAGTGCGGTCCTTGCGATGATTGTTTTGTGGCGAAGAGGGCGCTTAGATTTTGATGAAAGTCCCAAAATACAAATGATGGATGATGGAGATTAGTGATGTTGGATGAGTTGGAAGATGATGATTCAGTTCCCCCATATATAGAAGTCGACAAGGGAGCGCCATTGTGGCTCAATTTAGTTTATATATTTGTTCCAATTTGGGGGATCGTCGTATTTTTTCTTTATTGGAACGGTAGCTACGGGTGGCTGGATCGTGGGTACTGGGAGCAGTTGCAGAAAGCTGCGAATACCACGTTTCCTGCGAAGGAGCTGCCGAAAGTGGACGTGGATAAGTAGGAAAAACGCAGAGGCGCAGAGAATTTCCAGATTAAGGAAACATTTACCCTTTATCGACTTCCTTAAGGATATTCTTTAAACCAATTTTTTCGAAAAGCTCTCCAGAGTCTCTGTAATCAGACATCATTTTGCAGAGAGGATCATGAAAAGTGACTGGATTGATTTTAAGCATGCTTGTGGCTTTTAGATCTTTAAACATACATAAATGATCTTCAACCATGGAATGAAATAGACTCAAGTCAAGCTCAGTGTTAACTTTTACCATTTCTTGTAACTGTTTGGTTTTGGCTTCAATCTCCTCATCTGTCAATGAATTCAAAGATTCGTTCATGACCCCTTTTACTAAGCCCGTTGCTATATAAAGCAACTTCGGCGTTAGAAATTCCTCCATTCTTTTATATATTGTCAATTTTGTTTCAGCGCTTAGGGGCTCAGGTTTTGGCCCTAGATAACCCATCTTGTTAAACTCTTCTTGTGAAATATGATCCAAGCTGATTCCAGCAATAATGGGAATAGTAAAATGATCAATACTAGTTTTTACTAACCTCTTTACCTCTAAGTCCAAGATGACGTGATCATAATCACATCTTGTAAGATGTCCATGTTCCGAAATAGTGTTCATACCTATACCTCCATTAAGAATTTAAAAAAACTATGTGCGAAGGCGCTCTTTTTGTCAATAAATCGATGAAATTCTTTCAATAATTTGTATGCGTTCACGGGGTATTAGGCATAATTTTTTAAGATTGTCGGTTTTGGGACTATAGCCTGAAAGGCTTAAACTGCAACAGCCCCGGGCATCGCCCGGGGTAAAGATCATAACGACATAGCAGCCTGTAAGGCTGCAAGATCATTGGGACTTTCTTGCAGCCTTACAGGCTGCGATGAATGGAACAACCTAACCCCGGGCGATGCCCGGGGCTGTTGCAATTTGAGCCTTTCAGGCTAATTCTAAGGATTATAAATTCCTCAGCAAGATTCTATTTATCAGAGATTAACGCAAGTTAGGTTCACGCCTTGCAGTTAATTCACAACCTAAACATTATTACATCTTTGTTTTGTACGCCTAATACTCCGTGAACGCATACAATAATTTTTCTTTCTTCTAGTAATCATGACTTAACCTTGAAATTCAATGTTAGCATTGTTATTATTTTCTTCAGTTTTTACGCATATAAGGAGAAACTATGAGTGTTAACAGTACATCATCCACTACCGCATCAAGCGTTACAACATCAGATTCAGATGAGCCTGTAGAAAGTGAATTAGTAAAAAATTTTAGAAATTGGATCCAAGCTACAAGTGAACGTAAGAAAAAAGAACGTCAGCAGGAGAAAAGATGTTGGTGTCTTTTAGCATCTTGTTGTCCCGTTATAGTGGCTTGCTGCCCATGTATCACCGCAATTGCTTGTATTATTTGCCAAGGTGAGGGAGAAGTGTCTAAGCTCGATTGCATCAATGAAGACTGCTTTCCGTGCTTAGATTCAGATTCATAAATCAGCGTCTACCCTACGCTTTGACGCTCATCTGTTCCATGATCTGCTGGTATACTTCCTCCGCTGTAATCTGCGTCATGCAGCGGAAATCGATCGGGCAGACTCTCTTGTAACACGGAGAACAACTAGGATGCTTATGAATGACGACTCCGCCATTATAAGGACCGGTTTTGATGTCATTTGTCGAACCAAACAACGCCACCAATTTCGTTCCTAGAGCAGAGGCCATATGCATGGGGCCACTGTCATTGGTCAAGAAGACATCACAGCTTTCAATCAGCGCCATGAGCTCTCTCAGGTTCGTTTTCCCCGCCATGTCAATGACTCTGTCCGGTAAATCCCGGCAGATTTTGTGGACCATG
>JAAKFL010000116.1 GCA_011065065.1 Chlamydiota bacterium
TATGAACAAATATGACTCACACAAAATTCTTTTTCAGAGAACCATCTCTCTCTAGAATTCAAGGCAAACCAATGGCTAAAGCCCAGTTAAATCATAATTTTGATTATATAGGAACCCCATGCTAGCATGCGGCTATGAGGGTGAGGGTGCAAATGGCTTTTGCGAGGGTCTTAGTGATCCTTCTGCTTTCCGTATTGATGGGAGGATGCAGGTTGCATAATGTCCAAAAATGTCCGACACCGTGTGTTGAAATTCCGGAAACCTTTAACGAAGAGCAAGATGGAGAGCCCTGGTGCTTTGCATGGTGGGAGGAATTTCAAGATGAAGAATTGAATGGCATCATGGAATGCGCGCTCCAACGAAATCTCACAATTCAACAAGCTTGGAACCGACTTGTCCAGAACAGAGCAGATGTCTGCATCGCGAATGCGGATCGATACCCTCAAATCGATCTCATCCTCAATGGCGCTAAGACTTTTGGAGATACAGGTTTAGGCACAGGATTTGTCCCGGGTGAAGAATTTGGCTCTGGTGGTGGAGTAGTGGAAAGCGACTTTTCTAGAATTCTCCTGTCAGGTCAGTTAGCTTACGAAGTGGATATTTGGCGAAAGATTGATTCCCAAGTCCAAGCAGCGTGTCAAGAATATCGCGCCACCCGAGAAGATCTCGACGCCACCGCACTCACATTAAGTGGAACCATCACAGAACTCTGGTTCACAATTCAAGAACAAAAGGGGTTGTTAAAACTCCTAAACGAACAAATCAAAGCAAACAAAACGCAACTGGAACTCATTGAGTTACGATTCACCGTCGGACAGTCTTCTGCTCTCGATGTCTATCAACAAAGGTTGACACTAGCCGAAACGCAATCGCAAATTCCCCCGGTTCGGTCACAACTCAAAACGTCCATGAACCAACTCCAAGTCCTTCTCGCTTATGCTCCTGACAACACCTGGTCAGAAGATCCCGCCGACTTTGATATCGAGCTTCCTCCGTTCCCCTGCCTGGGAACCCCTTGGCACTTAATGTGTAACCGCCCAGACCTTCGCGCAGCTCAACGACGACTCGTGGCCTCCGACTACGAAGTGGCTGTCGCCATCGCCGATCGATTGCCCCAATTGGATTTCCTGATGTCCGGCGATTTACTCACAAGAACCTTTAATCAATTCTTTCAATTTCAATCACTTACAATAGTGGGAAACTTGATTGCTCCGTTGATTGACGGAGGAAGAAGGCGTTGCGAAGTAGAAAAAAGGCGCGCCGTGGTTTGGGAGAGACTCAATTCCTTCGGTGACACATTTCTTGTGGCCATCAGCGAAGTGGAAGATGCTATTGTGCAAGAGACTGAGCAACTTAATTTGCTTGAAGATCTCGAGAATCAACTTGAAATTTCCGAAGCGACTCTTCGAGAATCCCAGCTCCGCTACATGAATGGTCTGACCAATTACCTGGATGTCATTGCCGCCATCACAGCGCTGCAAAACGTAGAAAGAAGGATCATTTCAGAAAAGAAGAATTTATTAATATTTCGCTCTAATTTATACCGTGCATTAGGTGGTTCCTTTGAATTAGGATGAAGTATGCAGTGGATGAGATCAATATCACAAATTGCAATCGCTTTGGTCATCATAGCGGCCTCGGTGGTGATTGCCATCATCCTTGTTTTCAGTAAATCAGATATCCAAAAAAATGATTTTACCAGTAAAGCTCTCCTTGTCAACACGATAAAGGCAGAACCATCTTCCGAACAAATCAAATTCACAGCATTTGGAACGGTGATACCTCATCGCAAACTCATCGTTCATCCTGAATTGAGCGGAACCATCATCTATCAATCCCCCAACCTTATCGCAGGAGGAATGTTGGATGAAGGAGATATCATGTTGATGATCGATCCGCGTGACTACAAACTGCTTATTCAGCAAGCCGAAGCGGAAGTGACCCGAGCTGAATTTGAACTCAAAGTGGAAGAAGGGAGGCAAATTGTGGCCAAAAGAGAATGGGAGTTACTGAGTCCCACTCTCAAAACTGCCAATATCGGAGTAGAACTGGCCCTGCGAAAACCCCATCTTGAAGAAAAGAAGGCCATGCTTGAAGCGGCAAAAAGTCGCCTTGAAAAAGCTAACATCGATCTAGAACGGACGACACTCTCGGCACCTTTCAATGCTATAGTCATAGAGGAAAACACCGAAAGCGGTCAGTACATCACACCACAAACTGAAATCGCCACCCTTGTTGACTCAGAAACTTTCCATGTACGAGTTAGCGTCCCCTTTAACAAATTAAAGTGGATAAAAATTCCCGCAGGAAAAGTCATCGTCACACAAACAGTCGGGGAAAAGTCGACGATCAAGAGACCGGGGCAGATCATGCGCTTATTAGGAGATGTGGATCCCCAAGGGCGACTTGCCCGGTTAGAAGTGGCGATTAAAGACCCCCTGAGATTAAAAAATGGTAATCGCAGCAAACCACTTCTTCTCGGAACCTATGTCAGCGTAGAATTCTTTGGTCCAGTCATCAAAAACGTGTATAAAGTTCCCCGAATCGCGATTCATGATAGCGATGATCTTTGGATCAAGAACAAAGAAAACAAGTTAGAGTTTCGCCAGGTCAAAATCTTATTTTCTGATAGTGAAAATGTGTTTATCACTCAGGGGTTAGAAAAGGGAGAGGAAATCGTCACCAGCCCGATATCGCTCCCCATTCCAGGAACCGAGTTGAGGACTGAAAATGAATAAAGGTCCCATCGCATGGATGACCCGCAATCACGTCACTGCAAATTTGTTGATGCTGCTTTTTATTGTGGGAGGACTCATCATCGGCTCCCAGCTGAAGCAAGAGGTCTTCCCTGAATTTGAATTAGACATCATCAGCGTTTCTGTCCCTTATCCAGGCGCCAGCCCAGAAGAAATCGAAAACGGCATTATTCAAGCCATCGAAGATGAAGTCAGGGGTGTGGATGGAGTCAAAAGAGTCACAAGCAGTTCTTTTGAAGGAAGAGGCATTGTCAACATCGAACTTTTGAGCGGCATGAATGCCAATAAAGCTCTACAAGATGTCAAAAATGCTGTGGATCGCATCACATCGTTTCCAGAAGAAGCTGAGAGACCTATTGTTTCCCTTCTTGAAACCAGAAGACAGGTGATAGCGCTGATTCTTTACGGCGATGTTTCACGAAAGATCTTGCGGGATCTCGGTGAAAAGGTGCGCGATGATCTGATTCAGCTTCCCGACATCACTCTTGTCTCCTTAGCCGACGTCCCTCCACTTGAAATCAGCATTGAAATCCCCCGCCAAAGGCTCCGCTCCTATAACCTCACACTTGAACAAATTGCCAATATCATCAATGAAACCTCTATAGAGCTTCCTGCAGGAGGTGTGAAAACTCCTGGAGGAGAAATCCTATTAAGAACCAAAGAGCGCAGAGATTACGCCAGCCAATATGAAAACATCCCTGTAATCTCGAATCCTGACGGCTCGAGAATTCTCCTTTCAGACATCGCCACCATCAAAGAAGGATTTGAAGAAACCGATCAAGAGGCATTTTTCAATGGATACCCCGCGATTAAAGTTGAGATCTTTAGAGTGGGAGCCCAAACTCCTATTGCCATAGCTGACAAGGTGCATCAATATGCTAAAAATCTGCAGTCAGAACTCCCCTCCAACATCAAAGTTGCGACATGGAATGACCGTGCTGAACTCTATCGAGACCGGATCAATCTTTTGATTCGAAATGCCAGTCTGGGTCTCTTTTTAGTTTTGATGTTTCTCGGACTCATTTTAGAACCTCGCCTCGCCTTCTGGGTCACTTTGGGTATTCCCATATCGATTATTGGATCATTTATCTTTGTGGCACCGACTCCGGTTTCCATCAATATGGTCTCCCTTTTTGCCTTTATCGTGACTTTGGGGATCATTGTGGATGATGCAATTGTGGTCGGGGAAAACATTTATAAGAAACGAGAAGCTGGCCTATCAAACATCCGCGCAGCTATTGAAGGAGCTCAAGAGCTTGCAGGCCCTGTTACCTTTGCCGTCCTTACCAATATTGCGGCATTTATTCCTCTATTTTTTATTCCGGGACCAATTGGGAATATTTTTTTACAAATTCCTATAATTGTCATTGCTGTCTTTGCAGTCTCGCTCATTGAATCTATTTTCATTCTTCCTTCCCATTTAGCCAGAAGGCATCAAAAATCCAAATTTTGGGACACTCTGTCAAAACCCAGCATCTACTTCGACCGGCTCCTCGACAACTTCATCAAACGGTTCTACCAGAATCACCTCAAAACCGCGTTAAAATATCGCTATATCAGTATGGGATGTGGTATAGGTCTGCTCATTATCGCATTAGGCCTCGTCTATAGTGGGATTGTGACGTTTAGTTACTTGCCCCGTGTGGATCACGACCTCATTACTGCACAAGCAAAACTCCCAGTAGGAATCCCCATCACAAAATCACGGGAAGTGCAAAAAATTCTTGTGGAAGCTGCTCAAGAAGTGATTAAAGAAACCGAAACTGGGAACATTTCTCGAGGAATCTACACCCAAATCGGAAACGATGTCATCGGGACAGGACCTCAAACTGGTCCTGAAGATCAAGAGACCGGCAGCCATATTGTGGGCGCCCAAGTCTTACTAGTTCCTTCGGACCAACGCGAAATCAGCGGGATCGAATTTTCCAAACAATGGAGAAAAAAAGTTGGAGATATCGCAGGTGTTGACTCCATTGGCTACATCGCCACAATCGGAATCGGGACCGGTGATACCATCGATATCCAGCTCAGTCACCCCATCAGAGAGATCAATGAACAAGCAGCTCAAGAACTGGCTGATATTCTCAGAACCTATGAAGGCGTTTTCCAAATCGACAACGGCGTCACTCTTGGGAAACAACAGATTAACTTCACCATCAAACCAGAAGCCAGAAGCCTCGGCATCACTGTCAATCAACTTGCCAAACAAGTCCGATCCGCTTTTTACGGAGCAGAAGCTCTGCGTCTTCAAAGAGGACGTAACGAAATCAAAGTGATGGTGCGACTGCCACTGGAAGAAAGGCAAACCCCTTTTACAGTGGAAGACTTGATTATTCGGACGGCTGACGGAGGAGAAATTCCCCTCTCCGAAGCTGCTAACATTACTCTAGGAAATGCCTTTACGGAGATCAAAAGAAACGATGGTCGGCGAATCATATCAGTCACCGCTGATGTTGACGAAGCTGTCGCCAATGCGAATGAAATTATCGCCGACATCACCGGGAAAGTCATCCCTGCTCTTCAGGAGAAATACCCCGGACTGACATACAGACTTGAAGGGGTACAACGAGAACAAGCGGAAACTTTAGAAGCGATCTGGTTGGGATTATCAGTGGCCATCATTGCCATTTATATCCTCCTCGCCATCCCTTTCAAGAGTTATATGCAACCCTTGATTGTGATGACCAGCATTCCCTTTGGAATCATCGGAGCCATCATCGGTCACTTGTTACTTGGTTACGAGCTCAGCATCATCAGTATGTTTGGCATTATCGCGCTGTCGGGAGTCGTTGTGAACGATTCCCTTGTCCTGATCATCACGATCAATCGGATGAAAATCACAGAAGACCTAACGCTCAAAGACATGGTCATTCGTACGGGGATGCTACGATTCCGACCGATCATCTTGACCTCCCTCACCACATTCTTTGGATTGGCGCCAATGATTTTTGAGACTTCGATCCAGGCTAGGTTCTTGATCCCCATGGCCATATCGCTTGGATTTGGCGTGCTCTTTGCCACCTCCATTATCTTGCTGCTTGTTCCCTGTTTGTATATGATCCTCGAGGACGTAAAAAGCGGTATCAAAAGAACTTAATAGCGGTATCCTGACTAAATTCACAGGATTAACAGGATCGTAAATAAAAAAAAATTATGGAATTTATTTTCACTTCTGATAATAAGAAATTACACCTAATGGAGGTCGAAGATGAACAAAATCCTTCTTTTCATTCCTGTAATGGGAATAGCTCTATCTGGTTGCGCTGTGAATGACAGCATGAATGCCATGCGAAATAACAGCCAAGCAATCAATATGAGCACTCAGGCCGTTTACGAGAATGTCCAAGCCATTGAAGAGGCCAATCGAAAGATCGATGAGAATCGCCGTCAACTCGAGGCCATCAATGAAACTCTACAAAATGTTGGAGGTTAAGATGAAGCCAGGACTAATCTTACTTCCAATCATTTCATTGAGCTTAAGTGGTTGTGGTACAATGGAACAAATGAATCGATTGATCGACGAAAGTACAGAATCCATCCAATGCAACAGAATAGCAGTGGAGAGAAGTACAGAAGTGATT
>JAAKFL010000117.1 GCA_011065065.1 Chlamydiota bacterium
TATCTCTCTCCTACACAAAACTTGAATCAGACAATCTATTGGAACAGGTCGACAAAGCCAATGAGTTAATTGATCTTATTCACAAAAATTATCCGGTTCAACCAAATTTTTCGGCAGTCAAATGGTTATTCAGAAAGCATTATTCTGAAGCATATGAGCTCCCTGAAGATCGAAAATATTATAATGGAATTACGGAAGCAGGTCTTAATCCTTGCTTATTAGATATTGACAAGCTTGACAAACCTTTCATCAAGTGTAAACTTAGCAACGGTGCAGAATTTTTCTTAATTAAAATGACCTATCGTACCACTAACGGTAGCCCTTTTTCTGGCCATATTTTGTTTTTCTCATATAGTCCAAAAGGCCCTGTCCATATTCAAGATCGAATTGGACTTTTTCCCATGACTCATTTCGCTGAAAATCCCGATCTTGAATTTTCTAAATCTGCAGATCTCGTATTATTTCTCCAAAAATTACTTGAAGAGGGTGAGGTGGTAACCGAAAATTATATGGTTTTCAAAGTTTTAGACTTTTAAATCAGTCAGACCCGGCAACATTTTACGAAACTTTTCAAGATACTCGGGTTCAATTTTGCTGCAATTCGTCAAGTTAAGCGACTGCAACCCTTGCGCATGGACTCCCAATTCAATCAATCCCTCACCCACCAAGTTCCGACAATCGGACAGATCCAACACAGCCAACCCCACGCAGTTTCTTCCAATCGATGCCAGCCCGTTATCTGACAGCCGTGTATGCTTTAAAAAAAGCTCACCCAAACGGGGACAACTCGAAGCCATCAAATCAAAATCATCTTCATCCATCTGATCACAATAAGATAAATCCAAGTTAATCAATTTGGAAAGAGACGCCATGGCTCCCCAAGTTCGAAACGTCAAATGAGTATCTTTTGACAAATCAAGTTTGATCAATCCCGGAGAACTTTTCATGATGGAAAAACAATGATCGTCATCCAGCCAATCACAATTGGATAAATTCAATTGTTTGACCGACGGGAAACTTTCCAATAACTCGCTGGAAATTCCCGTGGTATCCGATAAATCAAGACCAACAAGTCGTGGAATCGACTGGATAAGTTTTGCGAGCCTAGTATCTTCTGCCACAGTTTTTTTGCAAACAAGATAAGAAATCTGCCTTCTTAAGTTATCCAGGACGGGAACCCCTTCATCTAACAAATGCTCCAATGTCACCTCAAGGCCCACACCCTCCCGATACTCGATTTTGAGACCAAAATTTTGCTCGTTGATATAACGGCAACACTCAGTTTCAAGATCCTTGAGAAATTCTTTTTGAGCCAATTGCAAATGCTGGACCGTATTTTCAGGAGTCAAATATCGCTTATAGACTTCGGAGGCAAAGGCGGCCATTTTTTCCATGCCTAGCTTCTGAGATTGGCGAATGAAATTCAGAATGTATTTGGGTTCTTCTCGCCACAAAAACACAATATGAGCTGTATAGACAAACTCACGGATATAATCAAAAAAGCTGAGCTTGATCCGCTGCATATCCACTTTTTTTCTTCCCACTCGGGTCTTGGTTCGGCGAATCAATTCACGGAAAAACGGAGATTGAGCCGAAAACATAAAGCTGCAAATAGGAGTTTCTTGACCTTCAATGATAAAATCGACTTCTTTGGGGAGAATGTGCTCCAAAGCTTTCGGTTGCAACTGAATCGCCTGCGCAATCTTTTTGGCCAGTTCTGGAGACAACCGCTCTTCGTCATAAGCCTCTATTAACCAAAGAAGTAGAGGCTCCATGAGAGCATCTCCTCCCCCATTGATCCAAGTGCGATCCTCGCAGGACTCGATAAAGAATTCAGAAACGTGGTCGAAGCCCTGTTCTTCGAGAGCAGCAGCAGCTTCCTCGTAGGAATCTAGCTCCTTCAAGTACCAGAACTCACGGGACATAAATTGGGGCCACATCATGATTCGCAGTTTAGCGAAAAATAGTGTAGGGGAAAAGGAATATTTTTAATTTAGACAACTATCATTTCGTGGTTTCGATGCTTATGTCCATACCGCGTGAAAAATTAAATAGAAATATTTCTCAATGAACGCTAATGATCATAAAAGACATATGTGTTGAAGATTATTAATCCAGTACCAGGAGTCTCAACATATTCCTTTAACATTTTGCTCCGTTTACAAATAAAAGTCTCCTTCTGATATAAACTGGTAATAACAGGCTTATTCATATATAACATAAAAGATCTAGGCCTTGCAGAGATTCCAATACTCCTAATCGTTTTATGATATAAATATGAAGTAGAACAATGATGCGAAATCCAAAAGGTACGTGTAACTCCTTCACGATAACGACCTCGCGACCCAAAGAGATATGCGGTCACTTGATGCCCTTCAGCCATTTCCTGAAAAAGTTCCTTAACAACAGGAATTGAAAATGTATCGAGATGAATATCAACTTCGGGATGTTCATTTTTTACTTCAGCAACTTTCCATAGGCAAAGCTGTTTTAATGAAACAATTGTCATCATCTCTGTGAACCTCTGTGCTATTCTTTGTGAACCTCTGTGAAAAAACATACACGTAACACTAATTATGTAGAAACAAAATCACATCCCCATCCTTCACGACGTAATCCTTTCCCTCCGAACGCAACTTCCCCTTCTCCTTCGCTCCGACACGCCCACCATACTTAATCATTTCCTCGTACGGCACTACCTCGGCACGAATAAACCCTTTCTGAATATCACCATGAATCTTCCCGGCTGCTTCAACCGCCGTGTCCCCATCGTGAATCGTCCATGCGCGAGTCTCTTGCTCTCCAGTCGTCAAATAGGTAATCAAACCCAACATTTTAAATGACGCTTTACCCAATCGCTGTAAACCTGATTCCTCAAGACCAATGTCCTGCAAAAACTCCCCTCTTTCCTCCGGTTCCAACTGCGCAATCTCCTGCTCGAGCTTCGCGCAGATCGGGATCATTTCACTCCCTTCTTTCTCCACAAATTCACGCACCTGTCGGACATACTCGTTTTCCATCTCTGGAAGAGAATCCTCCGATACATTCGCCACGTAAAGCACTTTCTTCTGTGTCAAAAACTGATAGGGACGCATGAACTCCCACTCTTCATCCGACAACTCCATCGTCCGAATCGGTTGATTCTCATTCAAATGATCAATCGCTTTTCGAATCACCGCCATCACAGGCAACAGGTCTTTATTTCCCCTCGATTGCTTTTCCAGCTTGTCGGCAATTTTCTCCGCCATCTGAAGATCGGCCAACACTAGTTCAGTATTGATCACTTCCATGTCTTGAATGGGATCCACTTGACCCGTCACATGCACCACATCGATATCTTCAAAACAACGAACCAGGTGAATAATGGCATCTGTTTCATGAATATTTGAGAGAAATTTATTCCCTAACCCTTCCCCTTTGGAAGCTCCCGCCACAAGGCCTGCGATGTCCAAAAACTGAGTCGTCGCGTATAGTAGACGCTTACTATGACTCAACTCCAAAAGCTTTTCCAGTCTCGGGTCATAAATTTCCACCACCCCAATATTGGGGTCGATGGTACAAAAAGGGTAATTTGAAGCCTCTGCCACATTGGCAGTTAAGGCGTTAAATAGGGTCGATTTGCCCACATTGGGAAGACCCACAATTCCACATGATAATCCAGCCATGGAAGCAGTTTAAACGAAATTCAATTAGGAATAAAGGAAATTTTATGGTAATTAAAATAAGCCACTGTAGGCCAACAGGATGTGTAATATTTACTTGACAGCCTTACCTAATGTTATATATACTAGAATAGAGAGGAGATGTTGAGAGAATGAATTTCGTCGAGACTTTGAATTGCAGTTTCTAATGAAAATGCGGTCGATATTCTACTATTTTGGACAAAAATCAACAATTTTCCTTAAAAAAAACCTAGAATATTTCACTTTACCATTGGGTGATTATCATGGCTGAAAAGACCGAAAAGGCCACGCCTAAAAAGTTACGAGATGCAAGGAAGAAGGGACAGGTTGCGAAGTCTCAGGATCTCCCCTCAGCCTTCACATTCATAGCCTCTGTTTCGGCAGTACTGTCTTTAATTGGCTATCTTTACGCAAAAATAGCCGATTTCACGATCGCTGCGTTTACTGCTATAACAAAGCCTGATCTATTAGGAACGATTTCGGGGATGTATACCGAAGCGATTCTGACAATTTTTGCCTGTGCTGGCCCAATAGTCGTCTTTGTGGCTATTGTCGGGACAATGGTCAACTTCTTAGCGGTTGGCCCTGTTTTTTCTGTACAGGTATTTAAACCTGACATCAAGAAATTTGATCCGATTCAGAACCTGAAGGGAAAGTTTAAGCTTAAGACTCTATTTGAGTTACTGAAATCATTGTTTAAGATTTCGGTGGCAGCATTCTTGATTTATGGGGTGATGTACAAGAGTTTACCGGTGCTCACAAAAACGGTCACATTGCCATTAATTGGATCTCTTTTAATTTTTCATGCATTTTTAGTCGAAGTTTTGTGGAAGGTTGGGTTATTATTCGTAGTAGTGGCCATAGCTGACTTTATCTTCCAGCGCCGAAATTTTGCCAAAGAAATGAAAATGGAGAAATTCGAGGTCAAGCAGGAATACAAGAACACAGAGGGTGATCCTCAGATCAAGAGCAAGCGAAAGCAGATTGCGCAAGAAATTGCGTATCAGGAGGGTCCAGCTGCGGGGGTAGAGAAATCAAAAGCTGTTGTGACAAATCCGACTCACTTGGCCATTGCGATTGGGTATGATACTGAGCTTGATGCCGCGCCGTGGATTACGGCGATGGGAAAGGAGAAAATGGCGGAACAAATTATTCATTTAGCAGATAAGTATAACAAGCCTATCATACAGAACATCCCTGTTGCCCATCAGTTATGGAATGATGGTGAGCTTTACGACTATGTGCCTGAAGACACCTTTGAGACATTAGCTGAAATTTTACGTTGGGTAGCATCCCTTGAAGAAAATGCAGGAATTGGAATAGAAGATTTAGATTTAGAGTAGGTCCCATATTATGTTTGGTGCAATTAAAAGCGTTTTAGATGGTATCACAGCCCGAATGGGTGGCGAAAAAACGATAGCAAATATATCGAAATCGAGTGACATAGTTCTCGTTCTTGTTATAGTTGCGATTATAGTTATGATCATCGTTCCCATCCCCCCTTATGCTTTAGATTACTTTATCGCTCTCAATCTGACTGCGGCGATTACGCTTCTCGTCATATCGGTTTATATCAGTAGCGCGGTCGAGCTCTCAATATTTCCCTCTCTTCTTCTTTTGACGACTCTTTATCGTCTGGGATTGAATATTGCGACAACGAAGCAGATTCTCCTTCATGCCGATGCCGGTGAGATCATTTTCTCCTTCGGTAATTTTGTGGTAGGAGGGAACTTCGTGGTCGGGGGAATCATCTTCCTGATCATTACATTAGTTCAGTTCATTGTGATTGTGAAAGGTGCAGAGCGGGTTGCAGAGGTTGCAGCCCGTTTTACTTTAGATGCGATGCCGGGTAAGCAGATGAGCATTGATGCTGATTTACGAGCTGGGATCCTTGATTCTGACGATGCGCGTGAGAAGCGTTTGTTGATCCAAAAGGAGAGTCAGCTTTACGGTGCGATGGATGGTGCGATGAAGTTCGTGAAAGGAGATGCCATCGCCGGGTTGGTGATCACTTTGATCAATATTGTCGGAGGATTGATCATCGGGGTTACTCTTAACAATATGGAAGCTATGGACGCCGTACGGACCTATTCGCTCCTTTCCATTGGTGACGGTCTTGTCTCGCAGATACCCGCTCTCTTGATTTCGATCACCGCTGGTATTGTGACCACACGTGTTTCGAGTGATGATCCAGATTCAAACTTGGGTGCAGATATCTCCGCTCAGTTTCTCAAGCAACCAAAAGCGCTCTTAATTTCGGCTGGTATTTTAATAGCCATGGGAATGATTCCTGGATTCCCGATTGCTCCGTTTATGTTTCTTGCTTCTGTAATGGGAATGATTGGATATGCGCTTTGGACAACTCAGCAAATGCGAGCGGAGCAGGCCATGACTGCCGCTGGAACAGGTGGAGGAGCTGCAACAGCAACAGCCCCGACAGTTTCGACGACGGTTAAAGGACACAAGGTGGTGTCCGGGGGCGGTATTGACAGTTACGCTTTGACACTCCCCGTGATCTTGGAAATGGGGACCGAGATGTCAAAGATGATACAACTTTCACAGAAGGGAAAAGAGGTCAGCTTTATTGATCAGATGATCCC
>JAAKFL010000118.1 GCA_011065065.1 Chlamydiota bacterium
ATACGCTTGGGATAACCTCCGAGTAACGCCCTTCCACATTGTTCTAATGTCTTTCCCGTTGTCGTCACATCATCAATCACAAGAACCGTCTGATCCTTAATTCGTACGTTTCGCTTTAATCGAAATCGAGCACTTCCCAACTGCTTCCGTTGATGATGACTCAATCCCACCTGGCTGTAATCTCCGAAAAGTCTTTCTAAATGATTTTCACAGGGACAATCCAATAGACTTGCAAACTTTTGTGAGATGAGTTCACTTTGGTTGTAGCCTCGCTGAATCATGCGATCAAAAGCAATGGGAACCGGGATCACAATATCTGGCATGGGCCAGTTGAGCCTGGAAAATTGCGCGACAAGATAGGCAGCAAGAGTTTTTGCTAAAAAAGCTTGTCCTCCGTACTTCACTTTTTTCACCAGTGTCGCAGCCGGCCCCACGTAGTCAAAAGCTGCCCCAATTCCTGAAAAAGGATGAGCCGCTTCACGACATCCCATACATTTCTTAAGTTTGATCGAATAATCCAAAGAAAAGCAGCGTGGGCATCTTTCATGAGGGTCAAGAAACTCAATCAATGACAAACACAATTCGCATAACTGACAGTCTGGATGGAGTAAACCTTCTTGGCAATGGAGGCAAAGGGGAGGATAAAGCGCACTGATGAATGATGTCACTAAAAGTTTCATCGCCGCAAAACATCTCCGGTTTTTTGGAGCGAGAATGTAGGGTTTTTTAGAGTTCCCTCGACGACTATAGAGACCTGGTCCCCCATTTTAACTTTTTGGTG
Organism: Chlamydiota bacterium; assembly: GCA_011065065.1. Lineage (GTDB taxonomy): Bacteria > Chlamydiota > Chlamydiia > Chlamydiales > SLFE01 > JAAKFL01. Next base: position 782 of record JAAKFL010000118.1, read on the forward strand.
GTTCGGCAATAAATTAAAAATGAGATGGACTCCGCCATCTGCACCCAGATAACTTTTCTTGTTTGTGGGGAGAGCATATCGGAATAGCTTTCGTTGGTCCACAACATGATGCAAACGAGAGAGAATCAACTCACCATGATCCGCCTGAAATTCTAAAGTGCCTGAGCTTGGGCGAAGAATAGACAGGTTCTGTATTTTTTCTTTAACAAACGCAATAGCTCGCAGTTCTGGCTGATTAGGACTAGAAAACGAAAGAAACCCTTTTCCTGAAATGGCTTCCGGATGATCTAAAGATCCATGAATGTCTTTAAGTTCAATATTGTCGACAACGACCGCCTCATCAACAAATTCATTCCATATGCCAAGTTGATCGGAGTGCAATGAGCAACCCTGAATTGCAGGAATTTGATATTCCCAGTGACCATCGGGATGGCGTTCTACCATAATTTTGGGACAGGTCACAACACCCTTCATAAAATTCATCTTGATATCAGACACCATGACTTGATCTTTTGTCATTTCCAAATTCAAAAACAAATCGTCACTCTTTACTGTTCCTGCTAGAACCTGATTGTCCCTTTCCATGGCCAATTGAGTTCCCGAGATCATCCCTTGAACTTTTTCAATCAAGAATTGAGGATCTTCCGCCCCCCCTTTCTTCCACCAAACCTGAAGCAAGTCATCTTCATCCCTCTTCACCTCTAAGACGCCATGAGGAAATGCTTTCCCGACAAAATGAGTGTTAAACGTGATCCATTCATCAAGCAGTTGACATTGTGCAAAGAGGTTGATTTCTCCATCGACTTTCCGAAATTTAAAGTCTTTTAAATTGAGATCGTGATCGAATATTCTGTACTCTCCATCATCAAAAACCACTTCAGTCACACTTCTGACTGGGTTCAGGTGAAAATTTAATCTTCCAACAACTGGTTCCACGGTTTTGATCTCTCTCAAGACATTTCCAATGGCAGAATTGACAGCCCCAGGAAATTTTTTCTCCAAAAAGGTTGTCAAAGGACCAAGTTGAGAAGAGGGAACTCTAAAGTCAAGGCCCTCTATGGTCATTTCATTCCGACTGAAGTCGATTTGCGTCTTGTTGAGATCGACTTTTATGGCCTCGTCAGCCCCTGTGCTCGATTTTACTCCTTCGATGACAAGCATTTTATTCGTCTGGTACTCCACAGATATTTTTTCAGTGTCGAAAAATGGAATCCCATCAAGAGAAAAGTTTTTGAGTGACGCGATGAAGCTGAGATCGATATCCCATTCTCCCTCCTTCAACTCCATCACCAACCTCCCACCATTCGCTCTCAGGTTCCCTTGAGGTTGATATTGACTGAAAAAACCCTGTAGAGCGATCACCTTTTCCAACTCTGACAAATCCAGGTCGACAAGATTCAAGTTCGCTTCGATTCTATTAAGATCAGGAGATACCTTTCCATCCATTCCGATTAATGAAGTCTCGCTCCATTCACAACCCAAGAAGTTCACCCGATACCCATCCTCCACCCAAGCCAAATCAGCTGCAAGAGAGAAATCATCTAAACTGAGCTGCTGCACGCGCCACTCATTCTCCTGCAAAGTCCCTACAAAATGCAGTTTCTGAAATCCCTTGCCCGCCAAGGAGACGTTTTTGCCATGGAGAAAATAATCCCACTGATTTCTTTCATATCCCAATCGAAACAAGAAATCTCCTGTTAACATTTGGTTGAGTGAAAGCAGAACTCCGCTCTGTCCGAAAATCGAAGCAAATCGTTTCAGATCTTTTTCCACTGTTTCGATTTGAAAACAGGTTTCAAAACGGAACTCTTCTACAATCCCTTTGGGTCCCAGGACAAGATCCAATTCGTCAGGGTATAAAGCGCCAAGGTGTGTGGCCTGCTGATCGAAAACAACTTTCACCCCACCTTGAAAAGGAACTGTTTGACCACAAGCTCGAAAAATATCTCGCTTTTTATCGCCACACCAAAAATCAAATTCAAAAAGACTTCGTGAAATGTCGACAAAGACAAGATGATCCACAATCAAAGGCAAGGATTCTCCTTTAGGCAGAATCAATGTCCCTCCACCATCCCGAACTTCAAGATAATCAGTTGCGACATCATACACAAAATTCATACGTAGATCGCCCCAAGACGTCCCAAGAAAAGGTTCTTCAAATGATCCCTCAGTCAAAAGAGCACCCACAGTCCCCTGAAATTCTCCAGTCCGGGCGTTCCATTTAAAAAAGGCCCCTTCATCTTGGTACGACAGATTGCCCTCAATAGGGAGAGTCAAAAAAGCGTGATCGACTCCAATTCGTGATAAAATGCGTTTAATATCGGATACTTTTCCATTCAATGTGTGCTGATAAAATTCTACATCGACTTCAGGTGATAACGTCACAATGGCATCTCCACCGACCTGAACCTCTTCACAAATTCCACTGAGCTGTTCGAAACACAACTTCTTCTCACCTCCCTGATAGGAAGCCGAGACTCCAGTTAACACCAACCCTGTAGGAGCGTGCTCAAAAACTCCGTGCTCAAAATTTCCACTGAGTAAAAAATCCTCATTGGTAAATGGACATGAGACATGCAACGAAGATGTTCGCCCCAAAGTAAAATTCCAATTATCGTTTATGAGCCGCAGATCATTTGTCTTGATAAAAATGGAAACTTGGGACTGATCAAAGTCTCCCTCAACATCGACATAACCTCCAAGACTCACCTTTTGATTCCAAACTGAAATTTGAGGAAGGTTATTGACGCGGATATGTTTCCCTTGAAAGCTCCCTTCGCGCAGGGTGAGCTCTTGATCGATAAAAAGATGAAAGTCCAAGCTCTGTTTAAACGCCCCTTCTCCAAATAAGACCACTTGACCTCCACAACCTAACCCACACCACGAGGGATTGAGTTGCGCTTCAATTTCAAAACACGGAAGGTCTACGGGAACCCCTAAAACATCACACGATCCATTGAGATACGCATATCCCTTCTTCCCGTTGAGCACGATCTCGCCATGGAAAAGATCTGAATCCAATTGAATTTTCGAATCCTCTGCAAATCCTTTCTCCCCAAACCGCACATCCGTAACCAATTGAATGCCTCTGTATTGTCCCAAGCTTTTTAGATGATAATCATGATCGGCGATAACAATATCGCCACTGACATCTTGAATCTGCTCATTTCCCTTAGAAATCGTTCCGGAACGAAACGAAACCTTCCCCTCACCTTGTCGAATCACATACTTGACTTCGGGAAAGGAACCCCGCAATGACCCATTACTCACAACTAAATCTTGAGACTCAAGGGCTCCACACGTCAGACCATCCTGAATTATGAGGACTCCAGACAACTTCCCACCCTCCACACAACAAGGCCATTTAACGGGAACCATCAGTTCCGCTAAACCCATTAATTTAGCAGCATCCATCTGATGTCCTATGATATGGAGGCTTTGAGATTCCTCTCCCAAAGAAAACTGGATCAAAGCATGATCCACTTGGGCACTCCCCACAACCTTTTGTCCAAAATCAAAATCCATCAAAACAGAACTTTGCTGATGATTCCAAATCAGATTCCCTTTTCCCTGCACGCTTAAATGCGGATCAAAGAACAGTTTATGACTTTTTCCACAGCTTGCCGTCAAGATCGATGGCTCGATCACCGGCTCTTCGAGATAGAGATCAAAATCTTCGAGATACACCTGAGTATCAAGAGACTTAGACTGAAAATCAAAATTGATCACGACATAGGCATTCGGACAAAGAATCGAGCCACATGAAAACCGTTCAGGATGTGCGGGAGTAATTTTCAACCCCTTAATCTGTATGATGTTATGATCGTGAGAGATCACTTTTTCATAAGAAATTCGATACCCCAAGCACTTTTTGCAGTATTCTTTAAGGGTCCATTCAAAGAATGTCTGTTTCACACCGCCCCAAAAAATCGTTGTCAGCAAGAGACATAAAAAGGGAAAACCGATGAAAAAAAAGAGAAAACGTTTTCGCATATTCAAACCATTTTGTTTCACATATTTATAATCGGCTTCCTATTTTTAATCCCATGATTTTTTCATTTTAATTTTTGACTCAAATTTGATAGGCTTAGGTTAATCATATTACTGAAGGAATCCTAGCCCTATGCTTAGAAAGCTCCTTGATTATCAAATGTCGCTCTGTGAAAAAAACAAGTTTCTCGCAAAAATCAGACCTGCATTTTCAGCATTGGATAATTTTATGTATGAAGCCCCAGTGAATACGAAAACTGGGCCTCACATTCGCGACGCTGTGGATTTAAAACGGTGGATGATTTTGGTTGTAGTGGCGATGATCCCGGCGATTATCGTTGCCATTTGGAATACGGGACTGCAAAGTTTTGTTTACTCGAGTGGTGACTACCGTTTGATGGATGAGTATCTCGCTTGTCTGGGATCTTTTGAAGATTATTTTGCTTTTGCTGGTAAAGACAACAGGTGGATGACGATCCTTAAGGAAGGTTCCTTAATTTTCTTCCCGATCGTGCTTGTCTCTTATGCCTTTGGTGGGTTGACAGAGGTTATTTTTGCGATTTTTCGGGGACATGAAGTGGCCGAAGGGTTCTTAGTCACTGGCATGTTGGTTCCCTTAGTGATGCCTCCAACCATCCCCCTCTGGATGGTGGCTGTCGGTGTTGTTATAGGAGTGATCTTAAGCAAGGAGTTGTTTGGTGGAACAGGGATGAACATTGTGAATCCAGCCCTCTCTATAAGAGCCTTGTTGTTCTTCGGGTATCCAACTCGTACTTCAGGGGAAGTGTGGGTAGGGCGTGATGCAAGTGTTGTTCGAAATAGTCTCCTTAAAATGAACAATGAATCGGGCCGACCGCTAATCGATGGCTACACACAAGCATCAAAGCTCAATCAATTCAATGTGTCTCCAGATATCAAACAAATTCACGTCGACACAATTGCATCAAACAACTTGGGCAGCGACGTCAGAAATTACGATCTGATCCAGCAATATTTCACCAAGTGGAAAGAAACTGGAGGTGAAGGGACATTAGGGCAGTTGACTGCAGATCAACTCAAAGGCTTTGTCACCACTCCCCTTGCCGAAGGAGGCCTGGGATTATCCGCCGGAAATTATTTTGACGCGTATCACTTTTCCGCTCTGCAGAATGGGATTGGAGAAACCAACGGCGACTGGCTTTTCTTATTGGGAAATAAGGTGGGAAGTATCGGTGAAACAAGTGGAATTGCGTGCCTCCTTGGCGGCCTGATGATCGCCTACTTTGGATTAAGTTCCTGGCGGACCATGATTGCCTTTTTGATTGGAGCTTTTGGTTGTGCCAGTTTGTTTGAATGGGGATCGCAATTCTTGACTGCCGATGGCGGAGCTTGGACGGCGGCTCAATACGGTTTCCCCGCATACAAAATGTTGATTTTAGGAGGCCTCGCTTTTGGTCTCGTCTATATGGCCACCGATCCCGTGTCATCTCCTGACAGATCTGGATCGATGTGGAT
>JAAKFL010000119.1 GCA_011065065.1 Chlamydiota bacterium
TGCGTAGAACGACTCGTAGAAATCATCCACTCGGAACAGAAGAACATCATCTTTAGCACGCCTTTTGCACGCATGCCACTGTGTCATCATGGGTGTTACTTTTTTTACTGTTGCTGTCAAACTCATGGACAGTAATCCTATCAGGAGTAAGGGTCATATTTCAAGAGAAAAAAGAAGGGAAGGGATGGGTTTGCCGTTTTTGAATTTAAATCTCTTTTAAAATTTTAATATAACCTTAATAATTAACAGTCAAATACTTATGGGAATACATTCTTCAATCTGCTAAAATATCCAATTTCGCCATTTGTGGTACTTTTTTACAGTCAAATTGTGCCAACAACAAGGATCCAGGAATGAATTTTCTTACTAAACTTTCATTTATTTCAAGAATACCTGTACGTAGACCTCTATTCGGTCAACGCCTCACCTTAAATAAAAATAGATCAAGAACAATTATTTCATGTAATAAACCTTCATTGTTTCACAAAAACAGTAATACACTTAGGTATCGAGCAATTACTCCAAAATTGAGTCAACTATCCAAACTTTCTAATATTATATTTGCAACCCCTCAAAAAGTTGGGATAAATCCTAAAATCTTGACATCCTGCCGTACTTATAACGTGTCAATCAGGGATCAATTTAAATGGATCAAATCTACTTTTTCGAATATCAAAAAAAATGTAGTTACACCACTACCTTCTAGTCAGAGCAATGCACCCCAATCTTCTGATCTGAAAACGACCATCGAAAACGCTCTGAGCTCCAATCAAACCTTCTCCCTACCCCTCGAAGAACTGATCGTCAAAATCATCTCTAAAGATTCCAAAATTGCCAAAAACCTCAATCTACCCATACATGATATGGTGAAAAAATGGATTCGAAACGCCTCCACCTACATTTTTCAAGATCCCCTTCGATCTTTCCTGGAGCTAATCCTCAACTCTTACGATGCCCAAAATCCCGATGATCAACCCATCGGTCGGTTTGGCATGGGCTTCTTTTCAATTTTTTACTTCCTCACACACAAAGAAACCGACGGCTGCATCATTGAGCTGAAAACGCGCTATTTGGAAGATGGAAAGCTGAAAGGATATCAAATCACTTTTGAAAAAAATGAAAGCATAGAACTTACCTTTTTTCCGCTATCACAAGAAGAACTCAAAAATGGCCCGGGAACAGATATTAAAATTTTACCCATTAATTCAAGTTTTTCAGAAGAAACACTGAGAAAATTAAGGGAGTACACCTTCTATGTCGATTTTCAGCATAAGGGCAAGCTTTTCTTAAACGATAATCTCTCAGACCCTGTAGCCATTGGCCATGCTCCAGAGACCCAAAAACCACCGATTCAAGTAGACCTTACAAGTCAAGAATTGCGTGTTTCAGATCATGGCACGGGCATTCCACTCGATATCGCCTTGCGAAAGTTGTTGATTCCAAGTTCTACCACTAAGAAATTCAAGTCGGACGAGCAGACACAAAGACAAGCTCTACGCGAAACATCCTCAGCTGCTACCCTCACCAGATATCGCGGAAAAAGCGATCCCAACCAATCACATTTTATCGTCACAGTCGATGATGTTGTTGTCATGAACATCCCTCTGCTAGAGACTCTTCTACCACCTCAGGATTGGATGGGGGAAGATGCTTGTGATCTGCTACTCACCCTCAAAGGAGCCCGCCTCATCACCTCTAGAGATGAAGTATTAATCGATGAAAATGGCTCTAGTTTTGAAGAGCAATACATCAAGAAGGTCATAACAGAGACAGTGCAAGCTTGCGTAGATCCCAATAATTCGAATGTTTCTCGTGTCCTTGCAGCTCTCTACCGCGGTCTGCAGGCATGGGAAACGCGGACTGCAGCCTCACATCTGTCGGGGCGTTTTACTGGTCACTTGAAAAATGAACTGGGTAAACTCCTAAAGAAACACCCTGAAATCATTCCCATTGACCCCAATGTCTATCCGCAATTGACCTCCATCCTTGACGGTCAATCCCATTTCCTTCCCCTCGAACCTTTTCTTGCAGGTTATAACTACAATCGACTGGAAAAATGGATCAGGTTCCATTTCCATGAAAAGGTGGATCAAACAGTTGAAGAGCGATCAAAACAGCTTCAAAATTTAGCCCTAAATGGATATGTGATCGATGGGATGCCCTTGTATATTGTTGATGATAGAAAACTTCCAAAAACTCCGGAAGGGACTCCATTAATCACAAAGTTAGGCCTCCCCAACACTCTATTTTGTCCCGCATCTGTACTTGATGAGGTCTTGAAATCAAATACGCAAGACCTGGGGGCTCTGCGAGATCGTCTTGTCGAAGCTGTGATCTTCCGCTACCATGATCATGATGGAGTCTTGCCTCCGTATATGCCTACTGAAGGGCAAAATCTTGCTCAGGCCTCTCGAGAGGAAGGGGCTGTCCCTGCTAGCATGGGTAAGTACCTCCTTTATGTCAATCCCGGAGAGATACCAAAACCCCGCGATGATTTCGAATCTGCAATTTGGTATAATTGCTTAGAGCGTGGGTTTGTTAATCACCTTCACAAGAAGATTAATGTTCTTTCCGATGTTCCCAATGGTGTTCTCAAACAATTTTGGAATGAGTATGTCAGTGGGAGGAATCGAAGTGAATACTGTCTTGAAGATATTTATCGTTGGCCGTCTCGGCAGCGATTCCTTTTTAAGAAAAGTACTGTTATAAAACAAGTTGTCTATTTAATGACACATTTAATTATTTTGAAAAAAAATAATAAACAGAAATATAAGAAATTAAAAACTGAATTCAATACTATTGGAGAAAAAATCTACTATGGGGAAGATGGGCAACTGTATGAATGCGATTTGAATGCGATTAACAAGGCTTTTGAGTATGTTCTGAATGGTAAAATCCCCACTGTTACCTTCCAAGATAAAAAAGTTTATGAGATGAATGAGGATGAATGGAAAGAGTATAAAGCTAAAGAGAAAAAAATAGTTGAATATATTACAGCAACCTTTGAAAAGAAAGGCTCAATTGAATCCTGCTTTAAATCAATTTCTCCAAAACCTTTCATCAATTTTCTTTTTTTAGAGCTGCTCATATATTATCGTCTTTATCCTTCAGAAGCATTTCTTGAGGAAATGAAGGCGTTTTATCCGACAAGAAATTATAATGATCGGAGGTATTCACCTAAAGTAAAGTCTTCAAAACAACTGATGCTTGATCGATTTCAGTTTGAAAAGACCGCTCCATTTCTCGCTGTTGGCAATGAAGTGCTCTGGCCACTGCCAAAGGATAAACCCGTCACAGCACAACACTTGTTGAGAGTTCTCGGCGCAATGCTATTTGATCGTAATCGCGAATACTACATCGAGTTTGGTTTAGGACTAGACTTCGAGCCTAAGAATCTACCAGGAGAGGATCAAGATCCTGTTCTCCGAGCTATAAAACAGCGTGAGGTCAGAACGGCACCCATGACTCATATTGGTCTTAAACCTGAACGTCTTAAAGACATGAATGTAGCTTTTTGTGAGCTCTCTTTTGCTGCACAACATGAAATCAATCTTAATACACCAGGTATTGTCCAAACAGTGATGAATGTTTCACATCCTCTGATCATGCTAGAGCAAGATGATCGACTCACTGATTCGCAACAAGCGGAAATTAGAGCCTACAGGCATGCGTTGTGGTATCTTTATGATCAGGCGCTGAACATTGATCCTGGAACACTTAATGCAAGTTATGGCGAGAATAAGCTAAATATCCATACAGAATCAAAACATTCTGATGAACTCACTCTATTGCTAATGCGGTCTCTAGTAGATGACCCAGCCTCGTTCTCTCGGGTGATAGACCTATCCCTTCAATTCTGGGAACAGGTTGTAGGCACTGAAGCTAAGTTAGGAGATCGTGTCGAACGAACAAAAGGGAATGGTACCATTCGAAGAGATGGCAATGAAATTAATATCCCTTTTAGTAAGTGTCCCCATGTTTCTATGAACATCTTAAGTCGTTTGCTTAGCAAAGGGGTTCCTAAGGATGTTGTTACTTTGCTGCTTCGAAGAACTAAAACACTTGAAGAATTGACTTATGTTGCCTATTTATTAGATTCAATCGAAGACATATCCCTTTTAGCTGGTGGTAAAGAAAAGACATCTACCATTCTATTTACTCTAGATCTCTTTATTAAAGAATTCATCCAGAAACACATGCTTGCAAGTGAAATTCAAGCTTGGTGTCGAGGAAATGTTTTTGATTTTGTGAATTTATTATGTCGTCCATCGAGAATTAAAGAGTTAGGAAGCTTTTGTCAACTTGAGAACTTTTTGCGCGAATCAAAACAAAAGAAACAACTCTTCAAGAGGGAATCACAGTTTCTTCCCGATGAAATCAAACAGCTCATCGGACAAAATCCTTCATTTGGTCTCAAACAACTCATCGAAGCTGTTTTCCAGGATCCTGAAATCGAAAGCAAACTCCAAAATGGATCCCTATATGAAGTTGTAGAGATAGTCCGACGAACAGAGGGGGATCTCGATCTCAATCGTGTCACACAGTGTGTCGAAAGCACAACAGAACGGCCTGCAATTGGAGCAGTCCTCACAGAGTGGCTACAAAACTCAGTGGATGAGATCAAGAAAAAGCAAAAGGCAGAAGGGTACAAAATAGAGGATAAATCAAGGCTCAATGAAGTTGAATTTGATGTGAAGGTTGTTAAGGATCGCCAACTTTGTTTAGAAATCCAGGATCATGTAGGAATGAAAAGTTTGGCGACATTGCTCGAATTTCTGATCCCTGATCACAGTCGCAAATCTCAGGATAGTATTGGAGTGATGGGTAATGGCCTATTTAAGATGTATCAAAAAGCACAACAGGTGGTCGTCACGATACGATTGTTAGATGATCCAGACAAAGTATACATGGTGACAATCGTTCCGATACGTGACTCCGGCAAAGTTGTGGATTTACAACTCCGATGGATTGATGTCTCTGAAAAGGTAGATCAGCACTTTGTAGGAACAAAAATCCAACTTTTATTCCAAGGGCGTGATCCAGATGCCACCACAATTGATGCGATATGGGCACAACACTATCTTATGGAAACCATAGGAGCTGCTCAGTTAGCAGACGGTCGCCAGCCGATTCGCTTGTATCTTAAGAATGACCAAGGAAAGTGCGCTCTTTTAAATTCCATTGAGAAGAAAAAAGAAGATGGAATCTACAATTCTTCCCACTTAACCGTCCGTCGCCTTCATAGAAGAGAAATGCCTAGTGCAGTCACTACAGCAGGAATTCCCTTTATCCCTTTGGTTACCTTGTGTGAACAGTACAAGCTTGTTCCACCAAATTTATTGCCGGAGATTACACGCGGAATTGTCGTTGACCTTCCCAAAGGAGCTTATCAACCTGTCAACAGTCGAACAAAGCTAAAACTAAAACCAGAAGTTGTAGAAGAACTTAGAGTTGGCCTTGCGAACGCGCTATATTTGGCTATGTTCGAAAAGGCACAGAAAAAGAAAAAGAGCTTTGGATATAAAGAGGGATTTAATCACTTATTTCCGTTTTTTAATAGTAATGGCAGCGCTTCCAGTATTGGTCAGTTTCGAATGAAATCGAAGCCTAAGTTCTGGGAACTCTATGACCAAAATTGTCATAAAGGTGAATTTTTTAATCGCCAACTCTTTATGACTCATTTTAAACCCCAACAAATGCAGGAAGATGCCATACAAAGCTTCCATGAAATTCTTGAAAAGGTCTTTGATGCCATCATTCCAGAGATCGATTCTCACTACGGACAAATTTACAGGGAATTTTCAGAGATGAAGAGTAAAGCAAGGGATGAATTAGATGGCAGTGATGAAAAGAAAGAACAATTGCGCGAGGAAATGGTCCAGAGGAAAGATGAATGGATTTCAAAAATGAGTGTAGCATTCAATAAAAAACTTAGTGAATGTATCAGTGAATTGAAAGGAGGAAATTTATTAGAAACGATAGCAAGTCAAGTTGTCGTTCCCTGGTTTAAGAAAAAGTTGATGATAGGGAGCTTGCCTTTTGATGATCTTGATGCTTTGATTCAGACTTGCGATTTATTCAAAACAACTACAGAAAAGCAAGTTTATGAAAATGAGAAAGACAAAACAGCAGAGGCTATCGAGAAAGTGCAGTCTCCCGGTCTAGATCTTAAAAAAGTAATC
>JAAKFL010000012.1 GCA_011065065.1 Chlamydiota bacterium
TACATCCTGATTTCTATAAGAATGCCAGATCAAGTAAGCCCCAAGAATAATAAACGGTACACTCAGAACCTGCCCCATCCTCAATCCCGGAATCAAGACCATGTTTGTCTGAACCACCTTGAAGAATTCCAGGATAAATCGTGAAGAAAAGACCAAGAGAAAAAAGAGCCCTGAAAGAAAGCCGGTATTGAGACGAGTCCCTCTCTTTTTCCATAACGTGAAGCAAATCGCAAAAATAACTAGGCTTGCTATGGCCTCGTACAACATGACAGGATGGCGGGGAATAACTGCACGTCCATCTATGGGGTGAGCAAATATGACCGCCCAAGGAACTTCAGTCGGAGTCCCCAAGACCTCCTGATTCATAAAATTGCCTAACCGAATACAAGCTCCCGCAATCGGAGTCGGAATCACAAATAAATCTAGGAAATCCAAAAATGAATTTCCAGGTAAGTAAATGCGATAACGAAGGTAGTAAACATAGATCGCCAACAATATGCCAACGACAGCCCCGTGACTCCCCATGCCGCCTTGCCACACCCAGAAGATATCACTAGGATTTTGCAGAAAATGAGACAGATCATAAAATAAAAAATGCCCTAACCGCGCACCGACCAGTGTTCCAATAATCGCGTACCAAAGGAGACGATCCACAAGATAGAGGGCTCTTTCATGTGATGTCGCAAAGGTTTTAGGAAATATGTCATGCAGCTTTTTAAAACCAGCTTCCCGTGTTACCGCAAAATGATATGTGGTGATGACTTTGTTGAGCCCGTCAATGATTTGCTGCTTTAACTCTTCAGTGACCGGACCTTTATGATTCTGTATGGTGTCATGCGAGTCATCAGGAAAAAACGTGAGTACCGACTCACGATCCTGCAACTCTTTCAAAAATTGAGGCCAATTCTTAATCCGTGCCTGCGTGACAACCCCAATTCGCCAAATCTGATGTTTAAAAATATAAATTAATAACAGGTAGCATATGGCAATTCCCGTGGCAAATAATATACCATAATAGGTAACGGGTCTGTCAAAAAAGGGGATGGTAAAGGCTTCTCGAGTAGGGTCCCAAAATATCCATGAAAATAGGTAATTCATAATCATATAGTCATTGATATGAATGTTTTTTTTCAACAAAAAAAGCTTCAGAACCGATGTCCTGAAGCTTTGATCGGAGTAGAGGGATTCGAACCCCCGACCTACTGCTCCCAAAGCAGCCGCGCTAGCCAAGCTGCGCTATACTCCGCCTCTTTGAGAAGAAACAATATTAACATGAGAATGAATTTAAGTCATCAATTTATTTTTGATGGAGTTGAGCGAAGCCACAAAATCCTGATTTCCGCTGTCGACTTCCTTCTCAACCTTCTTAATGCTCGACATTACTGTCGAATGGTCTCGGTCAAAAAGGCTCCCTATCTTCATATAAGGAATATTTAATTTGTTACGACATAAATACATGGCCAATTGGCGCGGAAGAACCGATTCTTTTCTCTGTGAATTTCCCGTCAGATCTTCAGAGGTAATGCCAAAATGCTCAGCGACAGTGAGAAGGATTTTCTCTGGTGTTAACTCACAAAGCTTCTCTTCCTTAATAAGGTCTTCTAGGGTCTTTTCAATGAGCGAAGAGGAAATTTTATCCAAGGAGACGGGTTCTTCACCTTTCAAATGAGTTCTGAGAACCAAGGCTTCTATGGCCCTTGTTAGGGATTTCGGGGTCGTGTTGAAGGTGTCGAGCAAGAATTCAGAACATTTTTTATTGAGCGGAAAGTTCAATGTGTCCATCTTCTTGGACAACAGTTTCTTGAGATCTGTGCGATCGAGGGCAGCCATGGGAAGAACGATTCCCCATTCAAATCGGCTGATCAGGCGAGGCTCGATATGCTGCAACTCCTGTGGTACACAATTTGCCGTCAAAATGATCTGTTTACCAGCTAAATGAAGGGTGTTGAAGGTATGAAATAATTCCTCTTGCGTGGCCCCTTTTCGAGAAAAGATATGGACATCGTCAATGAGCAAGATGTCTGCTTGACGATAGGTATGCCGAAAAGTGCTCATTTCACCAGCACGAATCGCTCTCACAACATGATCGGTAAATGTCTCTGTTCGAACATAAATGACATTGAGTCCATGCTCTCTTAATGCATTTGTCGTCGCCATTAAAAGATGGGTCTTTCCTGTTCCAGAGAGTCCGTATAAATAGACCGGATTGAAGGTGATCAGCTCTTTCTCAGAAAAGTCCTCAGGTTCATTCTGCGTTTGATAGCTTATGATCTCCTTCATCAATTTGTAAGGCACTAAGTTTGTTTCAGTTGGAATAAAATTCTCAAAGGTACAAAAGGGATCTAAATCGTCAAAATGAAACTTAAACGGCTCAGTCTCAGAAGATCTTTTGTTAACTTGTCGTTTGGGATTTTTCTTAGATGGATAAACGTTCGCAATGCTCAGATGAATCTTGATCTTTCGTTGACCATTGCTTTGAAGTTCTTTTTCCGCTTTTTTGCGAATATGTTCCTCAAACCACAACGCCTGAAAATGATTTTGCGCTTCCAAATAAAGGTTTCCAGCATCAAACTTCACAACCATTAATGGCGCTAACCACTTCTTAACAATTTGAGGACCAAGTTGTTCTTCCTGTCTTTTCAGAAAGGATTCCCATGCACGCATGGCAGTTCACCTCATACAAGGATACGTCTAAATTACTATACTGCTGAATTAATTCAAGAATTGCAATAAAAAAAATAAATCATTTTTTTAAAAAAATATTTTTAAACATAACCTGTTCTCTGTAACAAGTAGGGATTATCGTTTTCGACGTTTCCCTTTTCGTGTCTCACCCTTGATTTCTACCTCCTGAACAGCAACTTTTGGGTTTGAATATTTATATAGATTCCACTTTTGCTGGGCTACACCAAAAAGCGTTGAGAAAATCCAATAAATACATAACCCTGAAGGTGCATTATACAAAAAGACTGCGAATACTGCGGCCATAATGTTCCCCATGCCTTGCATCTGACGCTCTTGGTCGGACATCTTGGAAGGATCTTGAGTTCTTGCAGAAATCTTTGTCTGAGCCAACATGGCTAGCCCCATAAAAATTGGGAGCAAATGGAACTCGGTCCCAAAGAAGATTAACGGGTAATCCCAAGTAAATAAGACGTCTGGAGCAGCGAGATTATCAATCCATCCAGGGATGAAGCCAGCCCCGCGTAATTCAAATGTCGTTTTCAACAAGTCAAAAATTCCCATAAGGAAAGGGATCTGAATAAACAAGGGGAGACAACCACCTATAGGATTCACACCGGCTTCGCGATAAAGATTAGACATCTCAACTTGAAGCTTTTTGGGGTCTTTTTTGTATTTCTCTTGAATCTCCTTTAACTTGGGAGAAATTTCCTGCATCTTACGCGTTGATTTAAAGGACCAAGCTGTTAACGGATAAAGCATAAACCGTAAGGAGAGGGTCAATAAGATAATCGAAAAGCCCCAGGACCCCGTATATGAATAGAACATGTTTAATATAATCAACATGAACTTCGAAAATGGCTGAGTAATAAACTTAAACCACCCATGATATGTCTGACTGGATATGTAGTCGGGATTATATCCTGTTGTAGGGTCTGAAAACGTAGCGTCAATTGTCTTTAAAACATCCGTCGCAAAAGGACCGGCCACAATGCGAAACTTCATGACCCCACCCTTTTTATTTAAAGGGCTTAAAAGGAGATAACCGGGCATATTTTCTGGATTAAATCGATCCCACTCCTGATCAATTTCGACAAGTCTGGAAGGAACCGTTAAGCCGGAAACCTTTTCAGCTCGGAAACCTGGATCAATGGGAGTCAATGGGTCCACAATCGTACCAAAAAAGCCATTGGAATTCGTTGTCCAATCAAGTTGGGTTGAATTGACTACAATCGGATCGGGAAGAGAGATCGACTCCACAACCGATTTCCCCTCGGAATGTGTCACTCGGTACTTTAAGGCAGGGGCAATACCCCCATTGATCCACTCAACTTCGGGGATTCCACTAGTGATCCACAATCCCCGACTGTCACCTTCAATTTCAAGTGTGAGGTCCAAAACATAAGGCTCGTCTGCAGTCTCCTGAGCGATCGAAAATGTTTTCGTGATTCTTCGATGCGGTTGTTTGGCTTCAAATACTATCTTCTGCTTATCAAAATATGTGACTTTATAAATGAGGTTGGCCACTTCTGGATATTCAGAAACAACATTCAAGGCGTAATATTCTGGAGGAACTATTTTTGATTCATAGGGAGGCTTTTCGATGAGATTCCGTCGAATAAGCGGATAATATCCCCCAAGCTGACCGCTTTCGAAAAATTTCTTTTCTCCCTTGTCATTCATCGCGTAATAGCCACGGGATGGGAAAACCGCATTCTGAGGATTCTGTTCCACCATATCCCGATCAAAACCAATCTCCTTCACAAAGCTATTCTTATTGACAGAAGACTGAAAAGGGAGATTGATTTCGGCTAAAGCTCCGCCCCGATTCGAAAACACAAGCTGTTGAAAATCATTTTCCAGGACATAAAACTGCTCTTCTCCATCAGTCGAATCAAAAACCTCTTTCGGTTGGATCACTTTGAGATTTTGAGACAAATTGGAGAATTCTGAAAGGGGAACAAGTAACTTCTGCTCAGAGTTATAGACTCCGACAGCAATATAGCGATTATCCATTTTCAACAACGCAATCGCAGTTCCCTTAGGAGCCCGCTCGCCATATTCCTCCGGAAAATCCTTGGCTAAAGTGTCAATGGGTAAGCTGACATAGGAATTGCGGTATTCGCCCAACGCTGATGCTGGTGCTCTTTCTTTGGATAAGAAAACAAGCTGAAGGTCAAAGCTTCCAAAATTTGGAAGAAATTTGGTCTCTAAAGGCTTCACAGGTCCCGACGTATAAAGCGCAGGGGAGTCAGGTAAGTCTGGCTGCTCCTGAAGGGTATACTCCTTTCCCTTCACTTTAACAGAGCTAGGCAGCTTATGTTCATCTTTGATGAGGATCAATTGATTGTTGAGCAAGACGCCGTAAACTGAAGAATCGTCGACCTGAACAACGGGAAGGGATTGAATTGGGACTGTTTTTTCATCAATGACGGAGAGAAGTTCTGTCTTAGCTTTCTCCTGTTTCGCTTTTTGCTGGTCCACCCATTCCTGAGATTTTTGTTGATCCCAGTATGAAAAAAACGTGTTGATTGCCAACAGCGCTATGGTCATTGAAAAAATAAAAATTAATGTTCTTTTATCCATAGAGAAAATATCTGGTTTAGATGTTAAAGGAAAAGGTTAACAGAATGGGTGGTAATAAGCAAGGTATAAGGGTAAACCGGCAATTTTTATCACAGAGAACACAAAGAAGAGCACAGAGTTTCACAAAGAAATTATTATCGTCTCTCTGTGAACCTCTGTGCTCTTCTTTGTGTTCTGTGCTTAACTAATGATAAACTTAAAACTACTCTTTTGGAGTACTCTTCCAGCTCCACATGTAAACGACCTCACCGGTCTCTGAATTCATCAAGTGTGATTGGCGAAGATCCCAATGCTTAATGGGCGCATCGTCGAGTTCACTTGAGAATTGGTGACGATAAAGAAAACGAAGAAAGTCATAGTCTTGATCCATATCCTCGTTCACTTCAATAGTAAAATGAGTTATAGACACAATGACAGGATTTTCAAGGTTCCAATTGGCTACGGTTTGAGCATCAGTTGGAAACAGCTTCCACTCGCACTCATCACCAGCTAGGTAAAGAGATTGTGTTTCAACATCAAAATGATTAATATGAAAAATTTCATTCTCGAGGATGAAAATCCTTCGGGCTTCCTTTGTTTCTAAAGACGCAACAGCAAAATAACTTTCGCTGTAGAAGTAAAACACTGGAGAATCGTTCAGGTTGACGGAAATTGGCCAAAGGGCATCACCGACATTCCAACTTCCCATTCCATCGACTGCCCAAATTTTGTAAATCTGGCCATCTGATAACTGAAAGAAATAGTCATTCTTGTCTCGGAATTTAAAAAAATTATCCCCGAAGTTTTCTACTGGGTCGATCGGCTTGAGTGTGAAAATCTTTTCGATAGTTAAAGGAGACTTTGCCAACTTACCCACTTGTTGAAGAGTGCAGTCTTCTTGATCATAATGGCTTGGGTCAAGATGCTTGAAGACTATATTAATCGGTTCGTCTATGTCTCTTCTATCGGCCTGTAGTACATCACCCACATTGATAACTTCTGGTTCTTCAAATGGATATGAATTGGGGCTCCAACCCCAGACTGTTTTATCATCGAACACGATGAACACGAAATCTGGATGATCGCAATCTTCGCAGGAAAATGGTTCTATCTCCACTAAAACGTTAGTTACTGTTCGGGGTGTAAAATCTAATGAATTTTGATTAGCAGATGCGACTATTGGTGATCCAATAGCAATTATTGAAAATAAAATTAGAATTAAATTTCTCATAGTATTTTTCCTCCTATTAGTTAAGGAAGTACAATGTTAAAAAATAGGATCTTTATAATCAATTGGAAATAATATTTTAAAAACAAGACGTTTGGAAGTCAGAAGAAAGAAAACCTCTGTGCCTTTCTCTGTGTCTCTGTGGTGAAAAAAAAGCATAAATTGCCGGTTTACCTCATCCACACCATAAACTTTTTCATATCCACATTGCCACCTGACAACACAAATACCATGTCACCTTTTGGTTCCCATTCTGGATGCGCCACCAACGCCGCCAACGAGGTCGCACCGGATGGCTCAATCACGAGACCGACTTCCTCAAATAAATACCGCATGCTCTCAATAATAGCTTGGTCGGGAACCACCATCGACTCATCCACATAACGATTCAGTATGGGCCAATTGATTTCGCCAACAGAGGGAGATCTCAGTCCGTCCGCTATGGTATCAGCATTCTCAACCCGACATATTTTCCCTTGTTGCCGCGATTGAAAAAAATCTGCGGCACCCTCTGGCTCTACTCCGATCACTTCATAATTAGGATCGGTCTCCTTCAAATAGGTCGCACAACCACTCATGAGGCCTCCGCCTCCAACCGGAGCAAAAAAATGGCGAAATGCCGGCATCTGCTCGACAACTTCCAAAGCCACTGTCCCTTGACCTTCGATGACATCCAAATCATTAAAAGCTGAAATAGAATGGCCTTCTCCTCTTTGTCTCAAGAGTTCATCAACTTTGTCATACTGTTCTTGATAAGTCGTGCCCGCTATCACAACTTCCGCACCCCATTTACGTGTTCCCTCCATTTTAATACTGGAAACGTTCTCTGGCATGACAATCGTCACAGGGATATCCAACTGTGCTCCTGCCCAAGAGACAGCTTGTGCAAAATTTCCACTGGAACGTGTTACGACGGGAACTTTCGGCTTTTTCAGTAATGCGTTCAAAGCTCCACGAGGCTTATAGCTTCGAGTAATTTGAAAATTTTCACACTTGAGATAAATTTTGTGTCCCTTCCCTAAACGACTGTCTAGGGGGTCGGAATGGAGGAGGGGAGTTCTCTGTATTCTTGTACGAATGCGTTCATAACAGTTCTCAATATCTTTCTTATTCATAAGTCTCTCTTTGCAGAAATATGTAATACATATATATACAAAAAACATGTTAACAGCAACAGAAAGAACTTTTTCGGAATCTGAAAACAAATGGAACGTCGATAAATGTCTCATTTGCTGGATAGGATTTGAGCCTGATGATCGTATCACAGAACTGAGCTGTTCCCATATTTGGCATTCTCCATGTGCCAGTCGATTGTCAAAATGCCCTCTTTGTCGTAAAGCTATTGAAGGACGAGATGAGGTAGCGCTAACAATAACTGTTTCGGCTTCACGGATTCAAAACATCTTCGATTCCTTTCGTGATGTTGAAGGAACGCCAGATCACACTGAAGTTGAAAGAGCTGTTGATGCTGTCATTAATGATGTTGTCCGAGAACTCATTTACGAAGTAGAAAACTCATTTTATCCTGAATTCTACGATGCTGGAGAGCATAAACGAAACATTCTACTCGGAATTTCAGGCAGCCCATTCAATACAGCTCAAAAAGAATTTGCCTGTAAACTCATTGACAGACAGTTTTCAGACTCAAGAATCATTCGTTTAGCTAAAAAAACGGATCAAATTTTCGCCAGAAACCATATCACCCTCCTTCAAGGACTTTCCATATGGAAAAAATATCTCTTCTTTAAAACCATCCCCTCGGAAAACCATCGCAAAATTGAAAGAGGACTCAGTCAACAAGGTCTAGAAAATTTTTACTCAAAAATTTACTACAATAAAATTAAATTTTTAATTACATTTGGCGAGTTATGTTTGCTATTTACTTTAGCTTCAATAGTAGCATATTTAACATTACCTTTATTTAATAAGGAATAAAGTGTATCAATGGGAATAAAAACCGAAATTTACCCTTTATATTTTTCAATTAGATTGAAAAAAAAGGTTTTTCTCTGTATATTTGGGCATTAGGATATTATGATCGATTCGTTGCGCAAGATTTTAGATGAAGTTTCATCGACTCAAGATTTTACTTTGTTGGATCCATTTCGTGATTCAGCGGAATGGGGGCAGATAGGTGTTCAGGACCGTGTGGTCTTAGCGAAGCTGTTTGTGAAGTGTGGGGAGCTGGAGCTTAAGGAAGGGAAGGATGGTCCTCTATCGACTTTTGAACTCGCCAATCAATTAGCTCCTAAGAATTCGCAACTTCTTTTGGAGCAGGCCAATGCTTATGCGTTGTATGGAGATATCCTTGAAAATCTCATATGTGCAGCAGATGCAGCGGAAGAGGCCGAGTCTGCAAATCCTCATTGTCTCAATTCCAAGATGACATGGGCCAATGTGATGGTTGAGATAGGGGTAAAGAAAAAGGACCCCAGTCACTTTTATCAAGCCAATTCTAAGTATCAGCAAATTTGTGAAAGCGAGAATTTTCAGAAGCAGAGAGACCCTCAATTTTACTGGCATTGGGGGGTTTGCTGGCATTACATCGCCAAGCAATCTGGAGAAGCTAGTGATTTCGTAAAAGCGCTTTCAAAGTACAAAGAGGCTGAAAATTTAGATTTGAGCGATATCATGTTTTTCAACGATTATGGCAATGCGCTTGTGGATTTAGCCTGTTTGGTTTCGCGCGAAGATTTATTGATTCAGTCATCAGAACTCTATCAAAAAGTTGTCGAGTCAGCACCTGATTTTTATGAAGGTTGGTTCAATTTGGCTTGCACCAATCATCGTTTATGGCAAATGAAGGGTGAGGAAAAGTATTTTCTTTCTGCGAATAAAGCCTTTGATCAGGCGGCCAGCTTAAATGCAGGTGAAGCTTCGTTGTGGTTCAAGTGGGCGCAGTTTCTTTTTCATGCAGGAAAAGACCAGTTAGATATTCAGTTGATTCAAGAATCCTTGGATAAGTTTTTGAAAGCCAACACACTTCTTCCCGATCATGCTTCCATTTTAGGCGAATGGGCAGAAGCGCAATTATTGCTTGGTGTGATGACGGAGAAGCTTGAGTATTTGAAATGGGCCAAGGTGGCCATTTTAAGAGCTTTAGAATTGGAACCTGAAAATGCCAACCATTGGGCGACATATGGAAGGTGTTTGATTGAACTGGGTCGTTATTTTCAAGATGAGTCCTATTTACAAGAGTCCATTGAAAAGCTCAATTATTCCATTTCATTACATAGAACCGATTCCCGTCTTTGGTATGGACTGGCAACCAGTTATCATATTTTAAGTGATTTAAAGGATTCTCCATCGCTTTGCGAGAAAGCGGTGAAGTATTATTCTCGTGTGACGGAGTTTGATGGAGAGATGACACCCGATTTTTGGAATGAGTGGGGAGTCGCCTTAATGAGGATGGGGGAGTACACTCAGGATAAGAGGTGGGTGGAGGCTGCATCTGAAAAATTTGAACATTCTATTCGTCTTTTCTATCTTTTACATGATCCTGCAACCATTAACCCTACTTGGCTTTATCACTATGGAACCGCGCTCGATTTTTTAGGGGACTTTACGAATGACGAGAAGTTTTATGAAAAGGCGATCAAAGTGCTCTCTCAGTCACTTGTCCTTGATCCTTCTCATTACAAAGCTAAATACCACCTCGCACTCTCTTTTGCCCATTTAGCAGAAATTGTTTCTGACGTTGATTGTTTTCAGAAGTCCTTAGAAATTTTTGCTGAGATTTTGCAGCAGGAGCCAGAAGATGACATAGCTTGGATCGATTGGGGATTAGCGCTGTTGAATTTAGCAGAGCTCGTCCATGATCCAGCCCACACGTCTTATACGGAAAGGTTAATGAAAGAAGCGGAGGAGAAATTGATGCGGTCTGCTTCTTTGGGCAATGAAGCTTCTTATTATTATTTAGCCTGCCTTTATTCTCTTCAAGAACGACTTCCCGAAGCGTTTCATTATCTTGAGAGAGCGGAGTTGGCGAATGCGCTTCCTACGATAGAGGAGATGATTCATGATGAGTGGTTGTGCAATCTGAGGTCTACAAATAATTTTCAAGAATTCCTACGCCATTTAAATCGCAAATAAAAGTGGCTTTAAAATTTAACCGCGAAGATCGCGAAGAACGCGAAGAACGCGAAGAAATAGACTAATGTCAACTTACTTTTTCTATATCGTCCTAAAAAAAACGTCTATCGTAAAGCCAACATAGATGACTCCAATCTTCGCGCGTCTTCGCGAACTTCGCGATCTTCGCGGTAAAAAAAAGCTAAAGACACCCTCGCTGCAGTCACATCATCCTGAGAATCAACATTTTTAACTTGATTATTCACAGAATTACAGTTATCCTTTACACTGTGCTTAACTGATTGAAACAGAACCTTACACCCTGGGTGCCTATGGACCAAGAAGATAAAACGCAGTCAGAGCGTTCAGAAAAGCCTAAGGTGCATTCTGGGGTCATTTACGATACTCGTACGGCGCAGCTTGACGATCTTTTGATTGAGAAGCTTGAGCATGCCCTTCATCAGGAAACTTCACAGATCGCCCTGAACACTATTTCAAAAATCGCCTGTGAACATGATCCTATTGACCTGGCTCATGCAGCGACACGTCTTCCTTCAGCCGCACGGTCGATCTTGTATGACAATCTTCCCGATTTGAACAACAAGACTATCTTTATGATCAATGCTGGGAGCAATACCCGAGCTGCGATTTTTAGACATTTACCTGATCGGGACATCAACCAACTCCTTGAAAACATGCCTCATGGCGATGCTGTTTGGATGTTGGATGACATGTCTGACCGTCGTTACAAAAAGATCATGGAAAGCATGAATCCTCGCACCGCACACCGCATCCGTGAATTGCAAAAACATGACAGGGATAGTGCTGGTCGATTGATGACGGACGAATTTTTTGCTTTTCACATGAATACGACGATTGGTGAAGTGGCCGATCAAATTCGGGCTCATCCCGGAGTCGAAGTGACCAGCCAGATTTTTGTTCTCAATGATTTTGACGAGCTCTGCGGGTATGCTCCTATGAGAAATCTGATTATTAACAAGCCCGAGCTCCCTTTGCGCAACATCATGCAACCCATTTTCCACACTGTCACACCCGATGCCAGCCGTGATGAAGTGGTGGATATCATGGAGCGGTATGAGCTAGCTGCCCTTCCGGTCATTGACGAATATCATCAGCTAGTGGGAGTCATCCCTTTTGAGTCTGCCGTTGAAGCGATGAAAGACATTATGGATGACACCATCGCAAATATTGCTGGTACAGCTGAGGACTTTGATGAACACGAGCCGATTATTCGGCGTTTTTTTTGGAGAGCGCCTTGGCTGATTGTCACTCTATGTGCGGGGCTGACAACAGCCGCCAGCTTAACCCTATTTCAAGGGAACGAATGGTTCATCATCGTTCCCTTTTTCATTCCTCTGATTGCAGGGCTTTCAGGCAATGTCGGGATCCAATGTAGTACTCTTTTGGTGCGGAGCATCTCTTCCGGGGAGGTGACCGTGGGGACCAAAGGGGAAATTGTGGCTAAGGAGCTGATGATTGGGCTTTTGATCGGAGTCGTTTTTGGGATTCTTTGCGGCATCGTTGTCTATTCACTCAATTTACTTGGCTTTGACCCCGTAGGACCCGGTGACGGGTTCTTTCACACTCCTTTTGCTATTGCGTTCACAGTATGTTTGGGGATATTTGGATCCTGTTCTGCGTCCACATTTTTAGGTAGTACGACACCGTTTTTATTTGCAAGAATTGGAATTGACCCTGCTGTGGCAGCGGGGCCTATAGTCACGGCCTTTAACGATGTGATGGCCGCTTGGATTTTTATTATCATCGCACGGCTCGTAAGCCTTATGTTCATATGAATCTTTTATGGATCGGTTTAAAAGCTCGATGGTTTTTCTTTTTCGAATACTGTAAGGCGGTATGGAAATATTATAGAAACTTTTCTTTCGCAAAAGTGGACTTGTTACTGGTTTTCTCGTACCTCTTTCGCAATCCATTTAAAATTAGTCAGCATTTTCTAAAGGAAAGAGGGGAAGAGGATATCTATGCTTACGGGGAAACTCCGCTCACAACATTAGAGGAAATTTGTGAGCAGTGTGCGATTACGGAAAAGGATTTCGTTTACGAGCTTGGTTGTGGACGAGGACGGACCTGTTTTTGGTTGAATCAGTGGCTGGGGTGTCGTGTTGTGGGGGTCGACTATGTCCCGGACTTTATCAACCGAGCTAAAACGCTTGTAAAGTCGTGTCAATTGGAGGAAATCGAGTTTCGCCTTGAGGATATTGCTGAAACGCAATTTAATGGGGTTACAGTCATTTATTTATTTGGAACTTGCCTGGATGAGGAGACTATCCGGCAGCTCATTCATAATCTTGCGCATTTGGAACCCGGAGTTAAAATTATTTCTATTAGTTATCCTCTCACCGATTTTGATGACAAAAAAATTCTTGAATTTCATCGCCAATTCAAAGGAAAATTTTCATGGGGAGAGGCTGATATTTATCTTCAAGTCGTTCGATCTCGTTAATCCTTGCTTGCACATGAAAACAGGATAAAAGGATAGCAAGGATTAACAGGATATTTTAAAATAATATTTTAAAAAAAAACAATCGTTGATTTTTAATTTAAATTACTATATAGTGTATTTATTAATATTATAATTTAAGAGATTTATTATGATTAATGAAAAACTTACCCCTACGAGTAGCCCATTGACTGGTGCCAAAAGAAAAGAGTTGGACACCGCTAATACTCAGAGGAAGCTCAGAGAGATGATTGAACTAGCTGAGGATATTTTCGCGATTACTGAAGATCCTCGAATGGACTGGATCAAAAATTTAGCTAAGACCTCATTAGAAGAGACTTCAAGCAAAGTCACAACTAGCCAAAGTTCTACAGAAGTTTTAAGTTTTAACAAGAGGAAAGAACCAGAATCTGTCACACCAGAATCTGTCACAGATGATTGCCCTGCTTCCTCTAAAAAGCATAAGTCTGAATCACTTTTTTATCATTACCGCCATGATTACACAGAACAATCAAAAAAAACTGTGGCGACGTATGGAAAAAAAATTCATCAAAAAGCCAGAATTTGTTCTATCGCCTTTAGAATATTTAATTTTAATTTTAAAGGCAGTATTTTGGATAAGAATGGTGATATTTCATTAGGTAAAAATGATTTTATTAAATCTATAAATGTTATTAGTGAATTTATAAAAACCATAAACCTTGATAGTTCAGTTTCAGTTATTAAGATTGATGATTCGGTTACATTAAGTCAAAAAGATGTAAAAACTCTCTCTGAAACTTCTACTAAATGTTCTACTAAAAATGATTGTGTATGTGCCTATCCATCTGCTCTTTTAGCTGAGATGATTGATACAGGTGAGATTTCATGGGCTTATCCTCGGGAAAAGATTACGAAGGAAGAATTAAAAACATTTTTAAATACGTATATTTATAAAATAACAAATCGTGGTACTGAGAATTTAAAAAAAGGTGATTGGAAAACTTTTACAGGGAGAACTCCAGAATCATTGATTGGGGATATGCCCGGTTCATCACCGATTTTTGTCATCCAAAAGTTAGGAACTGAAGGAAGAAAGATAACAGATTATTTTACAGGTGATATTCGAGATCAAGTGTCAACCGCATGTGCCACAGAAGCATCCCCAGCAGGCAAGATAAGTTTAATTAATGGATTGAATTCAGCAATTAGGCCTCTATTAAGAGATATGCATAAAATGCATGCTTCCAAAGGTTCCAAACGGCTGACAACTACTCATATATATTCAAAAATTAAGCGTCAGGGTGCTGCTTCTCAATTCCCACCAGAAACAATTACGTTAGTTTTGGATTATATTGAAGAAATAACAGGGCAACCACTAGAGAACATAACCTACTTTGATGGTTGTGGGGGGTGGTTTGATCGTGGAATGGCTGCGATCATTGAGATGATGCTGAAAACAAAAAGGGTTGGTCGCGTTGTTATTAATGACACTAACTCTTATTTAATTCCACGATATAAAGAAACTATAGAATTTTTGACTGAACAGTTTCCAGAGCTTAGAAAAGACATTACGATTATGAATGAAGCCGCTGAGGAACTTGATCCTGATCATTTAGATTTTAAAGCTAATCTGATTTTAACCTCGCCTCCATATTTCTGTGCTGAATGTTATCCAGGAGAGAAATCATCTACTCGATGGCTCATTAAAGATGAAAAAGGTCATATTAATTATAAAGCGTCTTTTGAAAGTTGGAGAGACAAATTTTTGATTCCAATGTTGGATAATTTCGATACACTTTTAGCTAAAGATGGTTGGATGGTAATCAATATTGACGACGTCAGTTTACCGAAATACAGGCTTAATGATGAACAAATTGCTGAGCTTAAAAAAGAAAAATTCCTTCTTGAGCATGATACATCTGCTTCATGTTACTTTGATCTTTTATCAATCGTCATTAACTTTCTTCAGGAAAAGGGGTATAAAAATATCAAGGTTGGTTGTCTTGGAATAGAAAAAGGCGGGACAAGGTCTAAAGGGGTAATAAAAGGTGAGCCTATTATCCTTGCGCAGAAGATTGTAGATGCCGAGCTTGCAGCACCTTCCATTGAAACCACCGATCCTTTAATGGCATCTCTTATTGAATTGCTTGGACCGGTGAATTTGCAATTTCCAAGTTTGAGAGATACGGATAGTCAATAACTTCCTGAGTCCCGAGCGGCTATTGCCGATCATATCGTAAAGTAAACTGAGCAGGGCTGGAAGCCCGACATTTGTCAGCCCAGGCAGTAGCAGAGGGGAGGCCTGGGACCATTCAAACATCATATAAAGCCCTGAAAGAGACAATTGCAGAAGTCCGACTTTACTGATATTCGAGGTGAAATTTGGAGTAAATCGATTCTTCGATTTCTTCATTTCTCCAAAGAGACGTGAGATCTTCCTTTGCGCAGCAAATTTCATATACCTAAGTCATTGGGGTATATGAAATTGCTATCGCAAGGATGTGTTTCACAGTTTTAGGAAAAATGAAGAAATCGAAGAATCGATTTACTCCAAATGTTCATAAAAATCTGTTTTTGGGACTTCTGCAATTGTCTCTGAAAGGGTGACATAAGCCGCGGTCAATGTCACCCTTTCAGGGCTCTGTTGGTGGGGTAGATCCTTTATCCTAGGCCTCCGCTTCGCTACAGCCTAGGCTATCAATTACCAGGCCTCCGGCCCTAGTACCCTATCGACAGGGGCCTAAAATAGATCACCCGAGGTGATCCAAAGGCTTTGTTAAATTTTACGGACTCAAGAAGTTTAAATTAAAAATTTAAATTATATTTATCTGTTGTTAACACTAACCCCTTAAAATAAAGGTAGTTAAGGAATAAATCCTTAGCAAGGAGGGAATAATGGCAGTTAATCTTATCCATTCAGTCACCCCTAAGATTCCTGAACTAAAGGGAATCAATATCACAGGGAACGACATTATTGATACCGTAACAGAAGTTTCAAAGCCTATATTTGGGGCCGCTGGCTCAGCAGCAGCCACGGTTGCGATTTCTGTAGGTATTGGCTTGGCAGTGGGAGCCGGCCTCACCAGCGTGACAAGTGCCACACTTGCCGCAGCTCCTGTTTTGATTCCAGTTGCAGGTGTTGTCGCGGCTATTGCAGGTGCTGCAATTTTGAGCGGCGGTGCAAAAGTTTTATTACCAAAACTTGGCATCAATTTAGGTAAAAAACTTTTTTAAAAAGGCGATTATAAAACTGTTGTTATTATAATCGATATCCATTAAGATAATTAATCTTAATACATAAAATAGGTTTGTATAATGGATGTCAATAGTGGATTTTTTAATTTTAATTGGAAAGACTACGATTTTAATTACTCTGATGGTGAAGATCATTTAAATGATTTACTCAATGATTTTGAGGGCCAACCCGAATCATTTGATCCATTTGATGATATTCTAAGATCTGATGATTTTCCACCTTCGGAACCGGAAGAGATGGTTGTCACCCTTGCACCTCAAATGTCTCCACTCCCTGCTAGGACGATCATTCAAGATGGGCATGAATTACATAAATTTTTCGTGCAGATTGGAGATGAGACTCTTAATATATTTAATAGTCCCTTTCCCGAGGCCATGCTATTGTGGAACCGCTTAATTTCAGTCCATAAAATTGGTAGGCCGTTAAATAACCTGGAAATTGAAGACATTCTTAATTATTGCCAAGTTATAATGACTAAGGGTGATACGAGATTTGCGAAAATTCAAGGTTACTATCTTCTCTGCTGGTTCCCGTTTGCATCTCAAGTATTCAAAAATGCTTCACTTGAGTCCGCTTTGATCTTTCTGGATCTTTTGAACAGTGCTAATATCAATCCAAATTTTTCTGACCCGTATATTCAGGATAATGTTCAGTCTGTATTAAAGGAACTTGATTTAAGATTTAAGGATTTCATTCGACTCATTAACGAAGGACATACATGGGCACCTCGAATACAAAGGTCTTGCATTGAGAGTGCGGTAAGTCGTCAATATCCTCTTAACTCTGCTCCATTTTCAACTGATCTCTCCAGTAACTTGCTATTCTGTGCGATAAAGTGGAGAAATCTAGAGGCAATTCGTTACTTGCTCGAGAAGGGAGCATTACCTAATGGCTCAAAGGGTGATTCTAAAACGATATTTGAATACCTCTTAGAGGATAAGTGGTGTGAATCAGAAGAAGGGATTGAAGCCATAAAACTTATGGTTAAGAGTAAGGCAACGATTCCTATTGCATCCATCGGGCTTCATCATAACCTCACTGAGTATCGAGATTGTTCCACTGATCGAGGTTATTTCCTGATTTTTAAAAACATTCAATTTTCTCAAGATAGTCACACGTACCAATTGATAGCCTCGGCCCATAAACTTAGAAGAGCCGGTTGTTTAGTGACACATTTTATCAAATCAGAGGCTCTTGAAAAGATTGAGCTGATCCAAAACTTATTAAACGAACCAGAGAGCGAAAAGGTTGACGATCAATTACGTGAAATTTTCGAGCACATTCATCTGGATGATTTAATCTCAGAAAGCACTAACAGTCCTTATGCCGTTCGATTTTTAGACATTCTGTTTAGAACTCATAATATTGAGAGAATTTTAAAACTCGTTCTGAAAGATGACGATTCTCAGACACTCTGGAATATAATAGAAACCTTACAGAAATTCGCAGAGCATGGAATGTTTGATCATGAAGAAAAAATTCGTTTTTTACCCTCTCTTTCATTGGTTCATGAAGAATTGGAAAAACGCGGAGAATATTGGCGCCCAATTGAAGTGAGTTCAGACGGTGAAAAGTTGTTATTTCGATTTAACGAAGATCTTTTTGAAGGAATATCTTGGCAAATTGAACCAGTCTCTGAAGATGAATCTTCTAAGCTGGCGGATGCCATTCAAAAGATGGATAGAGGAATATTACCAGATATTAATGTTCAATTTCAATTAACCCTAGACAAAGAAGGTAAAGTTGTAAAAAGATGGAAAAGAAAGCTAATACATTTAGCACAACTGTACCCTCAATTTCCATTTCAATCTTCAAGTGAAGGCTATTTGTTGAATGACTATTATGATTTGTTAACCATTCTCCGTTATTCAACAAAAATTCACCCTTCTATCTTAAATCGATTTAATTCGCTTCAGGCTCATTTATGGAAAACATTTCCTCGACAAATAGAGTTGGTAAAGGATTTATTCAATTCGAATGATTCGGATGGCAAGAAATTAGACGAATTGTTGAATAGTAATTGTAATTCTGGGTGGGCATTAACCCCATTTGAAGAGGGTGAAAATTTATTATCGTTTTACATTAAGAAGGGTGATACGACTGCGGTAAATAAGATTTTGAATAGTAGAATAAATAAAAATAATCTCTTTTCAACAGAGATATCAGGGAAGACCCCTTACCGTCTTCTTGTAGAAGGGTACCTAAAAAATAATGGTTTAGACTCTAATTTATTCATACATGGCCTCAAACATCTGAATCTTTTATCGAACGAACATCAAGATTTAATTCCATTGCTAAGGGAAGAATTTCAAGAGAAATTCACTCTTATCACTCAACCAGGTGAAACGGATAGGTATCTCTTGGCTCTTGAATTCCCTGAAATTGAGAATCAGCAAAAGAAATCTGTTATCTTAACGCACATACCTGAATTGTGTTCCCGTTTATCGAATAATCGTATCATGTGTCAAGTTAACCTTTTTGATGCCTCAGAAATCGGTATCAAGCCATTTATACCAATATTACAAAAGGCGTTTCCTCTTTATATCAGCGATAAAATAATTCATATTGCTAAATTACGGAGTTTACTAAAACAACATGGATTAGATAAAAAATGGTTGCTTATTCTTCCATTCTTTCTACCAGTAGATCATGAATGCTATTTAAAGTTTTTACATTCAAACTTTGATAACAAAACTCTTATCTTAAACAGCATTTTTAATAAATTTCATGGTAAAGTCCATACTGTATCCAATGCTTACAAACCCAATTTGTTAAAGATTCTAAAAGGACTACAAGAATTTATAAAGTCCCCCAGCTCAGAACCAACTTCAACTACACTTCTAAGTAAAGATGATAAGGTCTATCTTGAAAAGTGGAATCAGATCAAAAAGAGCCCTGACATGATGAGGTTGTGTCAAGTGGGCTATAAAAGGTTTCTGGATCAGTTAAAGAAATTCATCGAAGGAAATACGCAGTTATTTACTGATGCGGTCATCGAAGAAAATGGAATCTGGAGATTTAAGGCATCGTTCTTTGAACGTTTTCGTATTGGGGGTGAGAATATCAAGGGAATCTCCCGAAAAGGGGCGATTCGCGACTTCATCACTCACGACTTCAGAAGATACTGCAATTCCTATCAATTAGGTAAGATACCTCAATATTTCGGAGGAGAACCTCTTTCATTTATTGATCAAGTTGATGGAGCTTTTGCGTGGCTTACAGAGGGACAAAAAGAGCAGCTTGTAAACGCATTTATCTTGGACAAGGTCCACTATCTAACCCATCGAATTGAAAACCTTTCAACCGAAATCGACCGTGAAATTTATGAAGACCGTTCAGCCGAAATCCCCGCATTTCTCATTGAACAAGATGGAACGAATATCCAACTGCTTCCGATGAAATGCTTTTTCGGCAACGCAGGGCATCCTGTGGCCTACTGTCAAGATTACGATGAGGCGGCTTATCGGACTTTATTCGAAGCGTTAAACCTTGAAGAAGGTGTTGAACTGACTGGAGATGAGACTTATGGCTATCTGACGATTACGAAAAAGCAGCATCAGCAATTGATGGACAAGCTCCAAAATTCTTCAGCAGAAGAGTTGCCTTTTTGGGTGTTAAAACGGTCTCGTTATCTCTCATTCACTTTCAGTAGAAAAGGAAGGGGAGCCGGCGGAGGTTCGCAATTTACATCTGCGTTCAAAAACTCTAAAAAGCATTTTATCGAGGACGCCATAGTTGATCAGACTGATATCAACACAGCCCGTCCCCGAAAGAGACGTAAAACAAAATCAGAAGCCACTGGAACTTCCCTTCTCCAACAGGTAGCACCGCTCACAATTGAAGGGTCTTATTTTAAGCAAGCTTCATTCAAAGTGTTGGAAAAGATGCGGAAGAGTCTTGATCTCACAAACGCTTACCATGGTGGACCCACAATGTTGGATTGGCCTGACTCTCTTTTTGATCTTTCCTCAATTAATGTGGAAGAAATAGATCTTGGAGATTTACTCTTGCCACTCAAACCGTATCAGAGAAAAACGCAGCAAACCATGGAAGCTCTCAAGACGAAGGATTTGTATCCCATTCTCGCTTTTGAAGCAGGTCTTGGAAAAACCATTACTTACATTCAATGTATTTTAAATGAGATTCTCAATGGGAATCAAAAAGATCATTTGATTGTCACTCCGAGGAATACTGCAGAACAAGCTTTTGCCTCAGTGAAAAACTGGATCGAATACGCACAATTTATCAGTATGGTCGCCTTTATCCGAAATGGAATGCCATACAAAAGTTTTAAAATATGGTCAGCCATTGTGGGTCGATTGGACAAACTGAAATCTCCATCAACTATGGTGGATGATGAGTGCACGATCACACAACTTAAATATCTGTTTGCAATTCTCAAAATTTATCGCTTTGACCCACCGAATCGTAATTTTATTATGCGACAATTTAATTTCCGTTCTTCT
>JAAKFL010000120.1 GCA_011065065.1 Chlamydiota bacterium
TGCTTAAAGACATGGTCATGGAAGAAGGCTGGGCCTGTTTTGTGTTTGATAAATAAATCATTATAAGCATTGCTTATACTATTTATCTTTTTATATAATTTTTCCTAAACGTTCATATCTCATAACCTAAAGTTAGGTTCGATAAACCATCTCAATATAGGAGGTAGAAAAATGAACGTTGAACAAGTAACCAATCAGTCAGTTGATGAATATTCAAAATACACATCAAAAACATTGCCAAATGCTTCGAAACTTAATTTATTCCAAAGTGCTTGGCTTAAAATTTACTGGCAAAAGTTAGGTGAAGAGCAAGGGAAACCACTCACCAATTCCCAAAAGGCCTGGAACATCCCTGAGAAATCCGATTCTTGGGGATGGGATGCGGAAACTTGGTCATCTTGGTGTAGGTAATTTTTTTTCAATAAATGACGAAAGGGACATAAGAATATTTTATGTCCCTTATGTCGTTTTTGTCCTTTTCGTCCTTTGTGTCCTTTTATCGAATCGTGTATTCTAAGCTTTTCATGAGGATATCGATATGGCAGAGAAAAGGCAGAGTTTTGATTGTGCCGTGATTGGCTCAGGTCCCGGCGGCTACCCCGCTGCGATTAAGGCGGCACAGAATGGATTATCAGTGGCTCTGATTGAGTCGGGAGATCTCGGAGGAACTTGCTTGAATCGCGGATGCATTCCCTCGAAGGCGCTGATTGCCAGCGCCCGAATCTATGATAAGATTCGTCGCTCAGAAGAATTTGGTATCACTGTCGAGAAGGTCTCTTTTGATTACGCCAAAATGGTGGACCGAGCCAATACTGTTGTCAAAAACATCCGGACAAGTCTCACAGGTCTCTTAAAAGCGAATGGCATCACAATTTTTAAGGGCTTTGGAAAATTTGTTTCGCCCCGTGAAATTAAGGTGATAGGTGAAGACAATGCTATGATCGAGGCGAAACAAACCATCATCGCTTCGGGTTCGGAACCTCGATTGATACCTGCTTTCCCGTGCGATTACAAGACCATTCATGATTCAACATCTCTTTTGCAACTCAAGAAGCTTCCTAAAAAATTGATCATTATTGGGGGCGGAGTGATTGGGTGTGAGTTTGCTTCGATGTATAATTTGCTCGGAGTTGACATTGAAATTGTTGAAATGCTCCCAAGAATTCTTTCAACAGAATGCCAAGAACTTTCTGATGTGCTCACCAAATCTCTTGAAAAGCGCGGAGTCAAAATCTATACAGGAGTGACTGTCGAAGCTGTTGAAAGTGGCGTGCAGGTGAAATTACAAGGAGGGAAGGTTCTCAAAGCCGACATGGCTTTGGTTTCTGTGGGTCGTAAAGTGAATACCGATGATATTGGCTTGGAAGCAGCAGGAATTAAATTGAAGGAGAATGGTGCTATTTCTGTCGACGAGTGTATGCGGACGGGTGTTGATGGCATTTATGCGATTGGGGATGTAACAGCTAAATGGTGGCTCGCTCATGTGGCGACACATAATGGCTTGGTGGCAGCCAGTCAAGTGGCGGGAATTCCGATGCGCATGCATGAAAATGCGATTCCTTCCGTGGTCTTTACCGATCCTGAAATTGCCTCTGTCGGGATGTCTCCTGAACAAGCAGAAAAGCATGGAGTTCAAATTCGTGTCGGGAGTTATCCGTTTAAGGCATTGGGCAAGTCCCACGCCATTGGACATACTGACGGATTCGCGCAGGTTGTGAGCGAAGCTCATTCGGGCCAAATTCTTGGAGCGCAAATTGCGGGGCATGAAGCGGCGACGTTGATTTCCGAAATGGCGCTTGCGGTAGCGAACGAACTCACACTGGACTGCGTGGTGGATACGATTCATGCGCACCCGACAACACCCGAAGCGTGGATGGAAGCGGCATTGTTGGCCCGAGGGACTCCTATTCATTTTCCTCCTAAAAAGAAGAGAGAAAGGCATGTCACAAGCGGAACGGTTTGATACAAGACCGAAAGTTAAAAAACGACTGAATTTGCTCCCTGAAAACCCCGAAAAAAATCCTCGAGGACGTTTCCCTTCGTGGTTACACCGCGATCTCCCCAAAGGGGACACCCTTTGGTCAACAAGTCGTGCAGTCAAAGGAAAACGGTTGCATACCGTTTGTGAAGAGGCTAAATGTCCGAATCTCACAGAGTGCTGGTCGCATAAAACGGCCACTTTTTTGGCGATGGGAAAAGAGTGCACACGCAGCTGTGGATTTTGCGAGATTGACTTTAATAAAACTCCGCTTCCCCCTGAATCTGACGAGCCCATCCGTGTTGCGGAGTCAGTAAAAGAATTAGGACTCAAACATGTGGTCATTACGATGGTCGCACGGGATGATCTTCCAGACGGAGGAGCCGCGCATCTTGTTGAAATGATGCGCGAAATCCGCAGAATGAACCCTGAATCGACAATTGAGCTTTTGACCTCTGATTTCGAAGGAAACTTCGATGCTATTGACATCGTTATTGATGAAGAACCGGAAATTTTCAATCACAATATTGAAACGGTACGTGAGCTCACCCCACGTGTTCGTCATAAGGCGACTTATGAACGTACCCTCAGCGTTCTTCAGCACGTCCGTTTAAGAAACCCCCATATTTTTGTAAAATCAGGAATCATGGTGGGACTCGGTGAAACCGAATCACAAGTCCAGCAAACCTTGCGCGATCTTCATTCAGCGGGGTGTGATATTGTGACTATTGGACAATATTTACAAGCCAGTCGCCACAAATTGCGGGTGAAAGAGTTTGTGACCCCTGATCAGTTTAACATCTATGCTGAATATGGTCGTCAGATAGGTATCGACCATGTTTACAGTGGACCGTTTGTTCGTTCTAGCTATAATGCTCATCTAGTGTTTGAGCAGGCTAAGAGGGTGTCTCGAAAGTGATGATTTGGATGCTTTACTGTTAAATTGGCCTATAATCGCACAAAAAAAATTAGCCATATTAAAAAATATGACGAAATTTTTTTGTGCGATTATAGGCCAATTTAACACATAAATCATCCGATCATAACTTTCGAGACACCCTCTAAGAGGAAAAGCCATGATACGATCTGCCAGTGAGTGTTTCCAACCAGAAGAAAAAAGATGCAAACTAGAAAGTTATTCAGAGCATGTCCCTCTTCCTCCGGAAGTTCTGGAACAGATTTTTTTTTGGCTTAAAACCTCACCACCTTGGGATAAAATCTCATCAAATTTAGGGTCTGTTTCGCTGGTGTGTTGCTCATGGCATGAAGCGGCGATGAAGGATCTGACTAAACGTAAAATTATTCATCTTAAAGGTCGCGTCGAAAAAGCAAAAGAGAGTGTTAGAGAATTTTATTGTACACATTATGTTCCTAATCAATTTTTGAGTTATGATTCGTATATGGTACGAATAGAATGGAAACGTCCTGTATCCGATAAACCGGAGATTTGGAAGCAGTTGGAAGAGAAAAAATTTGAGGAGTACCATTCCTTAAAAATGCAAATAAAGGAAGCTGAATTGAAATTAACATCCCCGCGCTCATAATTTCTTGGAGCCCCGAGCGGCTATCGCCGCTCGGGGCTCCAAGAACTGGCTTACCTTTTCAATGATTCACGTAAATTCCCGAGAAATCTGCTTTTATGATATAATTCTTATAACTTAACAGTGAGCTACCATGGATAATCACGAAAAATCTTTTGAAGACATCCTAAGGGATGTCAAACAACGTTTTGAACCTGCCGAGCCCGAAGAAGAAGAGCTTGAAGCTTTTCCTTTGATGGATACCGTTGATAAAGAAATTTTGATGCACCGAGAGGCCCATTTTGGGGGAAAGTTTCTCATTATGTTGGAATATTACGCTGTTGGGGGAAAAGGAGTTCATCCTGAGTTCGATATCAAACGTATCGAAAAATTACATGAAATTGAAACAACAATGCAAGAAAATCTTGCGCCGATTCTCCTTTCAGGAAGTGATGCCGAAAAGATTGGTCAAGCCAAAGATGCCTATAAAAGCCTCCGAGAATTATACGAGCAAGAAAATCCACGCTCAAAGCTTCCAAAACTCATCGCTGATTTGATTCTTTCTGAAGAGGAAGAAGCAGAAGAGGAAGTGCAGGCCATTATTCAAGAAAAAAATAAAATTATTCCTTTACTTCTTGATTTATTGAAGTCGGAAGATTTTCATGACCCTTTATTCCCGGGATATGGGCACGCGCCTTTTCTTGCGGCAAAATGTTTAGGATTGATGGGAGAAGAAAGGGCAATATTTTCTCTGTTTGAAAGTTTAGGCGATGGAGACTTTTGGGACGAGAAAATGGTCCTTCAAGCTCTAGCCCATTCAGGGGATCCTGCAAAAGAATTTCTTTTGAAAGTGATTGCGAGTCAGCCTATCGAAGAAGATAATGAACGAGCAGCTTTAGCCTTAATTGCGTTTCAGGATGATCCTCGTGTTGGGGAAACCTGTCTAAAATTATTACAAAAGCCGGGTATTTTTGAACATGATTCATTTGCCACATATCTCATTTTGGTGTGCGAGGGAATCAAGAATTCCGATCAACGGAAAGAATTTGGTGCGTTGTTAGAGCGAGATGACGTCCCAGATCATCTTAAAGCCGACATTCAGGCGATTGTAAATTCATGGAAATAAGACGCTGATAGCGCAGATAATAGCAGATAAAAGTCATCTGCAATCATC
Organism: Chlamydiota bacterium; assembly: GCA_011065065.1. Taxonomy (GTDB): domain Bacteria; phylum Chlamydiota; class Chlamydiia; order Chlamydiales; family SLFE01; genus JAAKFL01. The sequence goes on from JAAKFL010000120.1 coordinate 4,673, forward strand.
TGCGCTATCTGCGTCTTATTCCACGTGCGCTTCAGCTACCTGAAGTGTTTTCCACTTTCCTTGTGTATAGCGCCAGTAATAAATCAAGAAAGCCCCAATGGCAAAAAAGACGGAAATCAATGATGCCGTTTCAATATTCGCTTGAAATTTTATCACAGCTATATAAACCGGTATCACCAAAAATAGCCAAATCGATATGGCTCCTCCGATCAACAAAAAGAACGTATCTCCAGAAGCTGTGAGGACTCCCATAAACACAAAACGAAGCCCTTCAAAAAGTAGATACAGTATCGAAAAATTAACGCATATCTGCAAAGATTTTAAAAAAGCCGGCGTGATTTCGGCTTCGGGCATATTCAAAAATTGTCCCGCAAGGTCGTCCGCGAAAAAGTAAAAACCAACAAATAAAAACAGAAAGAACAGCAAGTGAAGTTTGACTCCGGACATGACGGAACGCGAAATATAATGCAATTTTTGGGCACCAATATAGTTCCCCGAAATCGTCGCAATCCCTTTGCTGATACCCTCCCCAAAGAAATAGAAAAGGATAATAATGCTTTGACTGATACCCGCGATCGTAATGTGCTTAGGACTTGCCCATGTCATGATCATATAAAAAATCGCCCATCCCATGATTTCAAATGTGGCAAAAAGAGCCACGGGGAAACCTACTTTGAAGCACTTTTTAAATAAGGACCAATTGAATTTGAAATCCCATGTTTGATATTTCAGTCGATTGGCTGGTTTTAAAAATACAAAAGCTAAAATCATCGCTTGAAAAATTTGACTCCCGCTCGTGGCGATGGCGGCTCCTGCGACTCCATATGATGGTACCCACCCTTCGATTCCAAAAATTAAAATCCAATCTAAGATTGCGTTGATGATGTTTGTAATGATGGAAAGAATGGTAATGATCACCACCTTTCCTCTACCGACAAAAAATCCTGTCAAAGCACCATAAATCGGATAGCTAGGACCAAAAATTATCATCCAGCGGAAGTACTCTCGTTGGAGATCCGAGTATTCAGATTGGGGGAAGAATAATTGACCTCCCCAAATCGCCAGAGGAACAAAAAACAGGACTGAAGCTAGTGCTAGCCACATCATTTGCCAAACAGGAGAACCAATTTTTTCGTATTTTTGTGCTCCATTATACTGAGCTACAAAGACTTCTGAAATATTCGTCAAGACCAGCCAGCCGAAAACGAGAGCCCAGCCAAGGGTGCTGGCGCTGACGGCGGCGTTGAAGGCTTCTTGCGAGTATTTTGCTAGGAGGAGCCTGTCGACAAACAGCATGAGCATGACGGAGAGCTCGGAGAGCATTATTGGCAATGAGATTCTCCAGAGTTCACGAAGGCTTCCAGGCTGAAATTTTGTTAAAGTCATATACCTAGTCTGCCACGGTGGTCAATTCGTGTAAAT
>JAAKFL010000121.1 GCA_011065065.1 Chlamydiota bacterium
ACGAAAGCCAAATCAGATCCAGTACCCATGAATGAACTTCTTTGAGAATAGATTTATCAGTTATGACCCCCATCTTCTTCACTAGTCTCTCTTTGCAAATTGTTCTAATCTGTTCCGCCATCGCAAAACTCACCGTTTTAAGACCCCCTTGCGGAGGAGACACTTTAACATTTGACGCTATCCCTTTCTTAACACTTGTAAATGGAACAATGATCACAAGTTGAGACGGACCTCGATTCAAATCATCACATGATAAAATCAGACAAGGCTTATCCTTATCAAAAAGCCATACCTCCCCTTGACTTGGGTCTGCTTTTTTAGAAACCATCATCTAATGTCCCTTCAAGATTCTCAAAACTCTCGTTTAATAATCTCATTCTTTCGTGATGCTTATACGTTACCAAAGCATCCTCAATAATCTCAATTTTTGGTTTCCCCGTAAGCTCAACCATGTCTTGTATAATGGCATCGCTCTTCTCTGATATTCGCGCTGTCTCAGCCATACTCACTCTCCTATTGTTACACATCAGTATACAATATTGTATACATTTAGTCAATATTTTCTAGCAAACAAAAGTAAATATTTTTATTTAATTACTTGATTAAAATCCTCGTTTAATATACAATTTAGTTTAAAATTGGAGTAATTATGTTTAATCAGAATGATGAAGAGACATTTAAAAAGATGCTCAAGGAGATTGAGCGTCAGAATGAATCATTTGGGAAGGAAAAGCAGAAAGTTTTCGAGGAATTAGGGATCAGCCCTTCTGAGGTTCATGAGGCTTTAAAGGACTCTTCCCAGTATTCGGTTAGTGATTGGGAGAAACTTCAGGCGCTCCGCAAGCAGATGGACGAAGAAATGCAGCGGGGGCTGGATAACATCCGTGATCCGGAGAAGGCTCAAAAAGCCTATGACAGCCGAAATCTTCCCCCTTGGGCACTCTTCTGCCGTTAAAGCAGATTAGCCGCAGATAAACGCTGATTGCCGCAGATAATTTAAATAAGCTCTTTGAGCAATTCAAACCCTGCTAAAACCTGAGCTGCTTTTTTTATTTTTTCAAATTTTTCTAATTCTTCTTTTAAACTTTCAAGACGTTCTTTTTCTTTTTTCAAACGATCGTTAAAAGCTTTTTCAGTAAGTTTCAATTCGTAGGTACAATATTTTGTATATTTCTCAGGTTGATACTTTTCCAAAATTTCTCTTGGAGTTAAGTCATTCATCGGGGACTTCCTTAACATGTCACCCCCAAATTCCTGCAAAATAAAGAGTGCTATGATCATTTCTTTTTTAGCGATTTGATGCATAAGAGAATACCCATTAAGATGATCGCGTATTCCATTAATCTCTTTTTCTGGATCATCCGAAAGGTTCTTCACAATATAACCTCTCATCAAACCTATCAGTTCTTTTCTCTGCTCTGGAACATCATTAATTAAATTTTCATAGTAAGATAGAGTGTCAACTTTAATATTCATTAGTTATCTCCATGTGGTTTATTAAACAAGAAATAAATGATAACAGATTAATATCTTCTTAGCAAGTTATTTTAATACGCTTTTGCGTAAATCACATCCAGCGTCGCTGGTCTGCCTGTAATCAAACATGTCCCTTCCGTTCCACTCTGCTCCAACAGAATGCACCGAATGGTCAGCTGCAGCTCCTTCAACATCGCCTCTGTCTCCTCATCGCCACACCACTTGCCTATCACAAATCCGCCGTGAATCTCCGGCTTGTCTTTGTTCTTCGGAGTGAAAAATTCCCGCAACTCCTCATGACTTGCAATATCGCGACGAATGTGTTGATCGCGAAACGCCTTGGCTTGATCAAAATAATGGGATTGAATTTCATTCAACCAATCCACAATCCGCACAGGAATCTGATCGACCGGAAAATTCTCTTTCTCCTTATGGCCTTTGTCGCGTCGCGCGACCATTGCAGACTGAGATTCCATATCTCGTGGTCCCACTTCAATCCGGACCGGAACTCCCTTCTTGATCCACTCCCAATTTTTCTCACCTCCACGGATCTCCCTCTTATCCACTAAGACTCTGATCGGCTCACCATGATAAGTCAATTCGCGTAATGCATGCGCTAACTTTTCAGCGTAAGCGAACACTTCAGCTTCCAGTTCAGGTTTAGGAACAAAGGGAACAATCACGACATGCTGTGGAGCAATACGCGGAGGCAACCGCAGGCCGTCATCATCGGAATGAGTCATGATGACTCCTCCAATCAAACGAGTGGTCACTCCCCATGAAGTTGTATAAGCATACTCTAGCTCCCCTTCCCGATTCGAAAAGGAAATATCTGAAGTCTTAGAAAAATTCTGCCCCAGGTAGTGTGAAGTCCCTGCTTGCAATGCTTTCCGATCCTGCATCATGGCTTCAATGGAAAATGTACTTTCAGCCCCAGGAAATCGTTCGCCAGGAGACTTTTTCCCCACAATCACAGGCATCGCTAAAACCTCTTCGGCCATGTTACGGTACATTTCCAAGATGTCCATAGTCTCGGCTATCGCTTCATCCCTTGTCGCATGAGCTGTATGCCCCTCTTGCCACAAAAACTCTGTCGTTCGCAAGAAAATGCGTGGACGCATTTCCCATCGCACAACATTGGCCCACTGGTTAATGAGAACCGGAAGATCACGATATGATTCAATCCAACGAGAATAGCAATCACCAATAATAGTCTCTGAGGTAGGGCGAACAATTAAAGGCTCTTCCAAGGGACTCGTAGGAATCAGCTTCCCATCTTTTTCCTCAAGACGACAATGGGTCACCACAGCACATTCCTTCGCAAACCCCTCCACATGAGACGCCTCTTTTTCTAAAAAGCTTAAGGGGATAAAGAGCGGGAAGTAGGCATTCACATGGCCGCGGCGCTTGATCTCACGATCCAGATCCCGCTGAAGATTTTCCCATATCGCATAACCCCACGGCTTTATCACCATCGCTCCTCTCACCGGAGAATTCTCAGCCATATCGGCCGCTTTGATCACCTGTTGATACCACTCTGGAAAATCTTCATCCCTCCTAGGAGAAATAGCATTCTTTTGCAACTTCTGACTCATGTTTCCTCTTCCTTGTAAAAGAAAAGACTATACCATGAGCAGGACTAATTTGGTAGCTCAACTTTGTATAGAGAAATCGGTTGACAAATTTGAACTTGAAAGCTGTTAATGAGTCCTAACAAGGAAGATCTATGCATTATCCCATTATTGTCATCGGAGCCGGTTCAGGCGGTCTCGTCGTGGCCATTGGATCGGCCAAAGCAGGAAAAAAAGTTCTGCTGATCGAAAAGGGAAATTACGGAGGAGACTGCACGAATTTCGGATGCATCCCCAGCAAGTCGACCATCGCCTCAGCTGAAGCAGCCCACACTTTAAGGAACTCAAAAAAATTGGGAGTGGAAGCTCAGGTCGATCAATTCAATACCCAACCTGCTCTTCAAAGAACCCGCGACATCATCCAAAAAGTGAGAAGTGAAGAAGAACCAGAGGTCCTCGCCAAATATGGTATCGACACATTGACCGGAATGGCGTCCTTTGTAGACTCTCACACCCTCGACATTGAAACCGAAGGCGGCACAACAATCCAAGTGACAGGCGACACTATCGTCCTCGCCACAGGCTCTTATCCCGTAAAACCCAAAATCGAAGGGATCGACTCTGTTCGCTATTACACCAATGAAACCATCTTTGGATTAAGCGAAGTGCCAAAAAGGCTCACTGTTTTAGGCGGAGGCCCCATCGGCTGTGAACTGGCCCAAGCGTATCACCGCTTGGGGGCTGAAGTGTCGCTCATCCAACATGCCCCCCACCTTCTCATGCGCGAAGAGCCCGAAAGCCAAGAAGTGATCGAAGAGGTATTTCGCAACGAAGGGATCAACTTTTTTGTTCAACACGAACCCATGCGGATTTCGGAAAAAGATGGAGAACTCTCAATCACTTATTGTGATAAAAAAACTTCAGAAGAAAAAACATGCACAGCGACTCATCTTCTGGTCGCTGCAGGTAGACTTCCCACCATCGAAAAATTGAACTTAGAAGCAGCGGGAGTGAAAACGCACGGGCGCGGAATCGAAGTGGATGGCTATGGACGTACATCTCAAAATCATATTTGGGCAATCGGAGACTGCACAGGGCGAGCTCCTTTTACCCACATGGCGGAAAATGCAGGCCGTCGCGTTCTCTACAACTTACTCGTCCCCCGTTTCCTTTGGCAAAAAGAAAAAGATCCTTGGAACATTCCCAGAGTGACTTTTACCGATCCTGAAGTGGCAACCGTTGGACTCACAGAAGCTCAAGCCTTGGAAAAATATTCCCCAAAAAAACTTGCCATTTACCAATTCCCCTTTTCAAAACTAGACAGAGCCATCACAACGGGGCGAACAGAGGGGTTTGTCAAAATCATCACGAAAAAATGGAGCAGTCAAATTTTGGGAGCCACCATCGTCGGGCCACGGGCAGGAGAAATGCTTCTTGAGATCTCAACCGCGATGTACGGAAAAATCCCCCTCCGTAAATTGGCCAACATCATACATCCTTATCCGACTTATAGCTTAGCCATTCGTAAAGCTGCTGACATGTGGTTCAGTCAGACAATACTCCCATCACTCAAAAAACTTACGGGACGAAAATGAAAAAGTGGATTCCTATCTTTGCCATCGTCATCCTCATGGTCACAGCCTATTTTTTAGGCATTGCCGACTACTTCACCTATGAACAGATCCAGAAGCATCACATGACCCTCACACGCTATGTTTCGGAAAATTTTGTCCTCATGTCCTTCATCTTTATTCTGTCCTACTTAGTCTCCACTTCCCTATCGCTTCCCATTGGGATTTATCTTTCGTTGATCGGAGGATTCATGTTTCCTCAGCCCTTCAGCACCATCTACGTCATCATTGGGGCAACGGCCGGAGCCAGCATACTCTTCTGGGCTGCACGCACTGCGTTTAGTGACTTTCTCAGAAAAAAAGCCTCGCCTTTTCTATCGAAAATGGAAAAAGGGTTTAATGAAAATGCCGCCAGCTATCTTCTTTTCTTAAGGCTTGTCCCGGCATTTCCCTTTTGGCTGGTCAATTTAGCTCCCGCCTTTCTTGGTGTCAATTATCTCACTTACTTATGGACTACGGCACTTGGGATACTTCCCGGAGTCGTTGTGTTCACGCAATTTGGTGCTGGACTTGGTGCAGTATTTGAAGGAAACCAAGAATTTTCCATTGAAAATATTTTGAATCGCGACATTAAAATTGCCTTGGGAGCTCTCGCCATCTTTGTGCTGATCCCCGTGGTGATCAAAAAACTCAGAAAAAAATGATAGAACAATACCTCAGACCAAAACTAGAAAAGCCGCTCTTCCAGCCCCTAATCAAGCTTCTTGTTAAACTTAACATCACCCCCAATCACATCACGCTCATAAGCCTGATCCTTGGTCTCAGCACGATTCCCCTACTCATGACCCATCATCCTTTCACAGCTGCGATCTTCTTATGGCTATCGGGACTTGGAGATGTGATTGACGGAGGCCTAGCGCGCGAATCAGAGCAGACATCCGATGCAGGAACCATACTGGACATTGTTTCCGATCGTTGTGTGGAATTTGCAGTGATCTTTGGCTTATTTCTCGTCGATCCCACGAGGGCGCTCATCACGATCCTCATGTTGGGCAGTGTTCTTATTTGTGTGACATCATTTCTTGTTGTGGGAATTGTAACCGAGAAAAGTGGACTGAAGAGTTTTTATTACAGTCCTGGGTTGATGGAGAGATTGGAAGCGTTTATAGTTTTCACTCTGATGATGTTGTTTCCGGGGTATTTTAATCTGTTGGGTTGGGCATTTATTGGTCTTGTAACCCTGACAGCATGTATACGCATGGCACAATTCACTAAAAGTTGCACATGAAATCAAAACCTTCTCGGTCTTCGTTAAACAAATTTAGGATTTTGGTGGCTTTAAAATTTAACCGCGAAGATGCGCGAAGAAACAGACCAACTTCAATTATTTTTTTTCAAAATCTACTGCGGAAAGAAGTTCCCTCTGAACCATATCTTTTTGATTATCAATTACATGAAAATAGGTTTCTCG
>JAAKFL010000122.1 GCA_011065065.1 Chlamydiota bacterium
ATTTATGGTGTAAAATTCTTCTTATTTAATTTCTCAACTCTGTGTCTCGGTGATCTCTGTGGTGATTTTTTGTTGTCAATCAAAAGATGTGTAGAATTGTAAGGGCAAGCCTGCGCACTCCAAAAACCGGCTTTCATCCGCGGTCATCAGCGGCTTTCAATCCACTGTTTCTTAAGACACACGCATCACAACGTCCACAGTGCGTCCCATCCGACGTCGGATCATAACAACTTAATGTCATCTCAATGGGAACTCTTAACTCAATCGCCTTTCGGACAATCGCTTCTTTATCGAGATCGATTAAAGGTGTTCTCACTTGTGGAGCATTCTCTTTCAGAGTTTGTTTCATCGTTTGATCGATCACCCTTTGCATCGCTTGAACATAATCGCCATCACAATCGGGAAAGCAATACTTGTCCAAGGCGTTGGGTCCATACAAAATCTCTTTTGCCTGATGTAGTTCTGCCTGCACAATGGCATAAGCAAGAAATAATGTATTCCGAGCCGGAACGTAAGTGGAATTGTTTCCCTTCTCTTTAATTTCTTCGGAAGTGCGGTCTTTGGGCACATTCTCATGTGTGACGAGAGATGACTGCCCAAAAGCCTGTGGATCGATTTTGATAATTAAATGTTTGGCTCCATAATGCTCAGCCAATTTACGGGCAAAGTCGAGTTCGATTCGATGTCTTTGGCCGTAATCAAAACTCAGTGCAAGAACTTTTTTTCCTTGAGAGATGGCTTCAGCTAGTATGACAGCTGAATCGAGCCCACCACTTAGTAATAGTATCGTATCCATAGTTAAACTCCTTTTGTGGCGGGATCCCAGATGAATTTGTGTGTTTGTAAATTTAATCTCACAGGGAGATGATCGCGGAGAATCCACTCGACAAGTGTCTGTGAGTCCATTTCATCGAAGACTGGAGAAAACAGAACGTTTGTCAGCGCGTATTTTTGTAAAATATCTTTTGCATACTCATAATCTTCTGCATCTTTGATCACGAATTTGACTTCGTCAATCGGTTTTAATAATTCGAGATTACTCCAGAGATTTTTTTCGCTCATTCCACTTCCCGGACATTTGATATCCAAGATCACATGCACTTTGGGATGTACGTTCTGAATGGGCAGGGATCCTCCTGTTTCCAAAGAAACCGTCACCCCTTTTTCAATGAGTGCGGACATCAACAGATGGACGTTTTTCTGAAGAAGGGGCTCACCTCCAGTCACACAAACATAGGGACATTGGACTTGGTTGATGAGAGCTTCGATAGTTTGGGGCTCACCTCGCCCAAAAGAATAAGAGGTGTCACACCAGACACAACGTAAATTACAAGCGGCCAAACGGATAAATGTTGTCGGGAGTCCTGTGAATGAAGACTCGCCTTGAACGCTGTGAAAAACTTCGATGATGTTTAATGAATTTTCCATAGATCGTTTTATTTTAGCGGCTTCTGCTTTTAAAGAAAAGCTTCAAAAAATTATCGATTAATATCAATTCCTCGATTAATATGAAGTCTACAGATGGAGGATCACTATGTCAGTGCCAGTAAAAAGAGTTATTGTCTCCGGAGGAGCCGGCAATATTGCCTATTCCCTATTATTTCGGATTGCGAGTGGAGATCTTTTAGGTCCCAATCAAGCGATCGCTTTGTATATTCTCGATATTCCACAGGCCATCGATGGTCTCGAAGGAGTGAGAATGGAGCTGGAGGACTGTGCGTTTCCCCTGTTAAAAGATATCCGTGTGGGAACGGATCCCGAAATTCTCTTTCAAGATGTCGACTACGCACTTTTAGTCGGGGCAAAGCCTCGTGGACCGGGAATGGAGAGAAAGGATCTCCTGATGGAAAATGCTAAAATATTTATTGAGCATGGAAAAGCCATGAACAATGTCGCCACCGAGGATGTCAAAGTTTTAGTTGTCGGAAATCCCTGCAATACTAACTGCTTGATCGCCATGCATCACGCTCCGAGAATTGATCGTAAGAATTTCATGTCTATGACTCGCCTGGATCAAAATCGTGCCATGTCACTCTTAGCTCAGAAAGCCAATGCCGATGTATGCGATGTGTCACAAGTGGCCATTTGGGGAAATCATTCTGCAACTCAAGTCCCAGATTTCGTCAATGCAAAAATACGGGGACATAGCACTTTAGAATTGATTCCCGACCGCCATTGGTTAGAAACCGATTTTATTAAAACCGTTCAACAGCGAGGAGCGGCGATTATCAAAGCTCGTGGAAAGTCATCAGCTGCCTCAGCAGCCAATGCCGTCATTGATTCTGTACGCTGTTTGCATGAGGAGACTCCGGAAGATGATTGGTTTTCCTTAGGGGTCTGCTCGGATGGGAATCCTTATGGCATTGCCGAAGATCTTATTTTTTCATTTCCTTGCCGCTCTCGGGGTGAGGGAGATTATGAAATCGTTCCCGATATTCCATGGGACAGTTTTTTGAAGGAAAAAATTCAACTGACAGAAAAAGAGTTGTTAGAAGAAAAGGCTCTTATCGAAGAAATGTTGGCAAAAAAGGTGTAAATTATGGGTGAAGTGTTATTTGAAGTAACAGATGAGCATCTTGAAACAGGGATGAGGGGTTATCCAGTCGGGTACTGTGTGACGTCATCTGTCGACCCCACGAAGGGGCTCTTCTATATGGGAAGACCTGTGGGTGAGATGTCTCATTGGTCACCTGAGGAGACTATCTATCTGATTAATTACGGTCGTATGGGAACGGAAGATGAGCTCAAAGCATTCTCACAAGAATTGGCAGAACGGGGAAAACTCAACCTTAAAACTGTGGAAGCGATTAAACGCCTGCCGCGCGAGGGGCATCCGATGAAACTGTTTTCTTGCGCTCTTCTCATTGCTGGGATGTTTGAGGGGACCGGAGACTACAAAGAAGATTGCCTCAACGTCATTGCAAAGATGCCAGAGATCGTGGCGACCTTGATCAACCACCATGCGGGATGGGGGGATTCCAAACCTTCAAAACCACAGCTTGGTTACATGGAAAATTTTGCCCATATGCTGAATGTTCCCAATGCAAGTATCGATGATTTGATACGGGTCATGAGGGTTTTTAACGTTCTTCATTATGATCATGGCGGAGGAAACCTTTCTGCTTTTACAGGAAAGGCAGTGGCCTCAGGATTAGCCGACATGTACGCCTCACTTTCTGCATCGATGGATGCCCTTTCGGGACCTCGTCATGGAAAGGCGAACCAGGACTGTTTGCAGTTTGTCAAAGCTGTGTTGGATGAGGTAGGGCCGAAAGCGACTCCCCAGCAAATTGAGGCCTTGATTCGAAAGCGTTTGGAGAATAATGAGCTGGTCTACGGTTTTGGGCATGCTGTCTTGCGAGTGGAGGATCCTCGTGCCACCGTTCTTTATGGAATTGCCAGTGAGTATTACCCAGATGATCCGTTAGTGACCATTGCTCTGTTGTTGAGATCTGTTGGTTCAAAAGTTCTTTCGGAAAATCCTAAAATCTCGGATCCCCATCCTAATGTTGATGCCATATCGGGGACTCTTCTTTCAGCTTCGGGATTCCCTTACCCTGAATATTACACGGTTTTGTTTGGTCTTTCGCGATGTGTTGGAATTGCTCGTCAAATTGTGTATGAGCGGATTGAAGCGCGTAGAGGAAAAGGGACACCGATTATTCGTCCTAAATATTATTTTAAGGAGCAATCGTTAGTTCATGGCTGAAGAAGTTGTTGAAATGCGGGTGATCTTTTTTGGGCGAGTACAAGGTGTCTTTTTTCGTGCCACCGCCCGAGACATTGGGAAGAGGATGAATCTTGTGGGAACGGTGAAAAATCTTCCTGATGGGTCAGTTGAAGTCTTTGCCCAGGGAGGTTATGAACAACTTCAAGCATATGTGATCAAAATCTCTCAAGAATTCTATCTGGATCCCAATAATCCATTAAAAAAAGAATTTTACGAACCACATCAAAAATTCGAAGAATTTTTAATTGTTTATTAAATAATCAATCTCGTGTATAATCATGCTTTAATTTTGTTTAATCACTTATTGGAGATATATTATGTCATCTATTTCAAGTACGTCTTATTCTAAAAAGATTTTATACAAACCAAGACCTTCTATCGCTAATGATAAGGCCAATATGATGAATAAAGTTGGGAATGTGGCCCGTGAAGCCATTATTTTCACATATAATGCGTGTGAGTCATGTTGTAAATTGAGTGCTCGCGTTATCAAATTCATGCGGATTGATTCTGCTGTCCGTTTTGTCTTTTCGAATCTTTGGATGGGGATTTGTAAAGTTGAGCGTATAGTCGAATCAGCGGTTCGTTTTGCTCTATCGAATTTGTGGAATGGTATTTGCAAAATTAAAAATATTGTTGATGGTCTCTTGATTAATTCAGTGACTCGATATTGTGCAAAGAAGATTAAAGGTATCGCTAAATTTGTTTGGAATCAAATTCTGACCCCTTCTTACCAATTTTTGGAACCTAAGCTTGTTGCATGTGCTCAGAAGATCAAAAAATGTGCCCCATATATTTTAAAATTCTTAAAATCTGTGGAAAAGAGAATTCTCGCCCCAGTCTGTCAAGCTTTGAAATCCAAGCTGGCCTGGTGTGCTCAGAAAATTAAAGGATGTGTTTCTTTTGTTTTTAAAACGGTTCTTTGGGATAATGTTGTTGTGCCCGTTTCAAAATCATTAAATCGTTGGGTGTTTCAACCAACATGGAGACATGTGATTGTTCCTGGCGCCAAACATACTGGAAACTTTTTTGAAGGAATGTTTCGAGGTGTTCAGGAGGAAGAAGTTGTGAAATCCCGTTTTTTCTCTTATTGCGAAAATGCTGATCTCGTCGAAGCCACTGATGAATCGCATCTTTTGGGAAAACATGGTCTTGTCGGAGCAATTAATGAAAAGAGTCCTTGTCAAGTGAAGGTGATCGATGGGTGGATTCATGCGTTGTCCAGTATTTTGACCGAAAGAGAGACGAGAAATTGTAGACAATGTCCTCATAAATGGGTTCATTTTAAAAATGAAATCGTTGAGCTTTCGCCTAGAATTTGTATTTCAGGAGAGTTTGAATTTTTACAAGAAACTCAGTTTATGACGTATTCGTAAAAACAACTTCTTGATAGGGGTAGGGCTGGAAGCCCGACATTTGTCAGCCCAGTCTGTAGCGAAGCGGAGGGCTGGGAAAACGAATCAAAAGAAAAAAGCCCTGAAAGGGTGACACTGACTGCGGTTTATGCCACCCTTTCAGGGCTTTATATGATGTTTGAATGGTCCCAGGCCTCCGCTCCGCTACAGCCTGGGCTGACAAATGTCGGGCTTCCAGCCCTGCTCCAAGAATTTTTTTAAATTATGAAAATTGCTATTATTGGGGCTGGTTTTTCCGGCCTCGCATTGACATACTATCTTTCGCAAGATCCCAAGAGGCAGATCACCCTTTTTGACAAAAGAGGCATAGGGGGCGGAGCGTCCGGAATTGCTGCGGGATTGTTGCACCCTTATGTCGGAGGTAAAGCACTTCTTAACTGGAAGGGACAAGAATCACTTGCCGAAACCCGAGAATTGCTAAAAATAGCCAGTCAAAATTGTACAGATCCTGTGTTTCAAGAATCGGGAATCATACGGATTCCTAAGTCAGAAGAACAAAAAGCCTATTTCCAAAAGTGTGCTGTTGATCATGACGATGTCGAAATTTGCGATATTCAGATTCCAGGTGTAGAAGCTCAAAATGGGATCCTCATAAAATCTGGAATACAGGTGCATTGTGAAAATTATCTCAAAGGTCTATGGATGAATTGCCAAGAGCGAGGCTGCCAACTGCAAATCCAGGAAATTACCGATTTAGAGTCCCTCAAAGATTATGATCGCATTGTCATTTGTAACGGGGTTTCACAACTCTCCAATAAAAAACTCAAACACATCAAAGGGCAACTCCTTAGATTGCAGTGGCCTTCAGACCTCCCGCCCTTGCAGCGTCCGGTTATCGGAAGCAAATATGTGGCGATGGATCCCGATCTGCAATCCTGTTGGGTAGGCGCCACTTACGAACACAATTTTTCTGACGATGCCATCGATATGAAAA
>JAAKFL010000123.1 GCA_011065065.1 Chlamydiota bacterium
TTTTAGGAAAAATGAAGAAATCGAAGGATCGATTTACTCCAAATTTTTACATTGCCAGCCGCCGCCTAGCGCTTTATACGTTCCAATCAGGCTTAGCGCAATCCTTCCTCGCGTGATGGCGAGGTCTTCTTCTTGGTCGACAAGAGATCTCTCCGTCTCCAGCACACGTGTATAATCGGCTAATCCTTCGACATATTGTGTTCTGGAAACCTCAGCCGCACGTTGAGCCGCGGTCACACTTTCTTCTAGAAAGCCCGATTCTTCATATGATTTCACAAACGAGATCAGGCCGTTCTCCACTTCTTGATAAGCGGCAAGAACAGTATTTTTGTAATTCGTCAGTAATTCATAAAATCTTGAATATTCAAAATAGACGCGGTTTGTGAGCCTGCCATAGTTGAGCACTTTCCAAGCAAAACTGGGGCCCAAGAAGTAGTTAAAGCTATCTGCACTGAGAAGTTTTCCTCCGCCCCCCGAGGCTGTCAACGTGGTGTCTGCACTGGATTCAAAGCCAATGAAGCCACCAATTGAAATACGAGGCAACAGATCCGAAATGGCGACTCCGATTCGGGCACTTTGTGCTGCGGTTTGATAGAGAGCGCGTCGGATATCGGGACGGCGACACAGCAGCTCTCCAGGAATGCCGACTCCGAGACTTTCCGGGGCCACAGGGATCGTTCCGGGTTCATCTAAAACACAAGCGAGTTCGTCAGGAGTCAGCCCCAACAGAAACGCTAAGGCATTCTTGACGATTTGTAAGTCAGCTTGCAGTCGAGGCAACCGCGCTTGCGTGGAGTAAAGAAGCGTTTTGGCTTGTTGCACGTCAAGCTCCGTCACCATTCCGGCCTCCCAACGGGCTTCAACAATTTGGAGACTTCGTTCCTGGAGTTTGATGTTTCTTTCCAAAATGTCAATTCGTTCTTCAAAGGTTCTGATGTCAACGTAAACCGAAGCCACATCAGCTTGTAAGATGACCAGCACGTCGTCATAATTGGCGAAAGAAGCATAGAGCTCATCGCTGGCGCTTTCGATTCCCCTGCGGAATCTTCCCCAGAAATCCAGTTCCCAAGCCACCGATAATCCCAAGTTAAAGTCCCAGTAATTTCTATCTGCTAAGAAGCCATTTGGCATGTTGCGACTGAGTTTGAACCGCGTTGCGTCACCGACAACTTCTTGGAGCTGTGGGAACCATTCTCCCATAGTAATTCCCAATAAGGCTCGGGCTCCCAAAATGCGGTAGGCGGCGATTTTTAAATCGAGGTTTTGCATTTGTGCGATGGATATGAGCTCGCTGAGTTTTGGATCATGAAACTGTTCCCACCAGCAGTCAATCACGACATCGCAGCAGTCGATTTTATCGTCTTCACATTCCATCCAGTCATATTGCATCGGCGCACAAGGAGTGTGAAAATCGGGACCCACTTTGAAGCATCCCACAAGGAAAAGTGGGATCAGACAGAAGGGAATGATTCTCATGACTCCCCTCCTGGTTTTTTAAGGCGGTACAAGATGGAATAGAAGACAGGAACACAAATCAAGGTCAAAAGCGATCCGAAGGCGAGTCCCGCCATAATGGTCACCGCCATGGCCACCCAAAAGATATCTGGCAACAGTGGGACCACTCCAAGAATCGTGGTTCCTGCAGCCAAAAAGACAGGCCTTGCGCGAGATACCGAAGCTTCCACGATAGCATCATACCGGCTCAGTCCATCGCGATAATTCGCATTACAGGCATCGAGAAGGACGATAATGTTTTTGTTCATCATTCCTACCAGACTCATGCCTCCTAATAAGGCCATAAATCCAAATGGAATATTGAAGACCAAAAGTCCACATGTAATCCCAATGATAGCAAATGGAATTGTCATCAAGATAATGAGCACAGGTTTAAATTCATTGAAGACTAAGACGAGTAAGAGAAGAATGATGACACCTGCGGGGATTAAGCCAGGTAAAAGTGAATCTTGCGACGTTTTCGTGCTATCGTACTCTCCGTCCCAAAAGAGTTCATATCCGGGTGGTAATTTTATTTTTTTGATTTCATCGATCACATTGCTTCTAAGAGTAGGGAATGTCGAACCCATCGCAGGTTCACCTTGCACGGCCACCTCTCTTCGACGGTTCCACCTAGCAATCATGGAATCTTCCCATTTGTTTTCAAGTCCCGTTGTCACTTGTGCTAAAGGAACTGTCCAAGTGGCAAAATCGGGGCGTATTTGAATATTGTCGAAGGTGAGAAGTAGATGGTCTCGTTCATATTCTGTATTTCGTGCAATAATGGGGTAAAGAGAATCCCCTTCACGGTAGAGCCCTACTTGGACTCCGTCATAACTTCGTTTAGTTGCCGTTGCCATGTTGGGACGGCTAACGAGAGATAAGCGTCCGACTTTCTGATTGAATTCGGGAACCAGTTTCAGAATGGGGTTCATCACATCAAAACGCCAGTCACGACCGTATGGTGACGATTCAGCAATATTGATGATCTGATTTCCTAAAGTGCGGAGAGATTCAATATCGGCCTCTCCAGGCCCAGTGATACGCAGTTCAAATTTCCAAGGGTCTCCAGGTCCGACGCCATATTTTCGAAAACGGACCATCCCGTCAGGGACATTGTCGCCTACCCATGATTTGTACTTAGCGATAAAAGCGTCGATATCTTGGAAGTTGTTAAAGTTCACAATCAGTTGAGCGTAATTTTGGTTTTGGCGCTCTGAATCTACAGGAAGGTAGAATCGAGGAGGACCAGAACCAATAAACGAGCTCACACTTGATACAAGATCATCGGATATGAACTCTTTCTCCAAAATTGCTGCATTTTTAGCCACATCTTGAATCCGTGTTCCTTCCGCAGTCCAAATATCAACCATTAGCTGTGGTCTAGAAGAATCGGGGAAGAATAGTTGTGTAACAAAACCAAATCCCAAGATGGAAGCGACAAGCATGCCACCGAGAATAGCCACGGTTAAAAAACGAACTCGGATGACGGCTCTTAAGATTGAGCGGAGCATTTTGAAAAAAGGACCTTGAAATTCACCTGTACTTGATTTCGTTGAAGGATCCGGTTTTGGGATCATGTCAACGCATTTAATCGGAGTCAACAAAAGCGAAATGGCCCAGCTAAGAAGCAGTGCTGTGGCGACAACGAAAAATAGAGAGGCGCAATATTCTCCGGTAGAGGCGGTCGACGCATAAATGGGATAAAACGTCATCACGGCGACAAGGGTAGCTGCAAAAAGTGGAAAAGCATTTTCCATGGCTGCGTCAACAGCTGCTTTAGTACGATCGACTCCTTCACGTATCTTGACGGCAATACTGTCGGAAACCACAATTGAGTTATCCACCATCATCCCCAATGCAATGATCAGAGCTCCAAGCGACATCCTTTGAAGCGCAATATCCATGATGCTCATGACAATAAATGTGCCCAATATCGTCAAAACAAGATCGATTCCGATAATCAATCCCATCCGAAGACCGCTAGGGATAATTAATACGAGGATCACAATGCCAATGGCTTGGAGAAGACTGATAAGAAACCCGTTGACTGACTCTTCCACAAGATCGGACTGCCAGGCGATTTTGTGTAATTGAAGACCAATGGGAAGTTTCTCCATGATTTCTTCAATGCGTTGGTCGAGGTCTGCTCCTACACTCACAATATTCGAATCTTCGGTTCCAGCAATCGCAATTCCAATAGCGGGGTTCCCATCGTATCGCATCAAAGTCATAGGAGGTTCTCGATAACCCGGACGGATAGTTGCGAGATCTTTGAGTGTGATAAATTGCTCACTTTCCTTGCTCATAATTGTGAGGATATTTTCGATATTGCCTTTTTCCTTCAAAGCATGAATCGCATTGGTCATAATATCACTTGGATGAGGACTGATGATCAATTCACCAATTTCTGAAGGGTTCGAGAAGTCCCCTGTCGGAGCAATTCGGAACCGTTCTTGCTCGTTATCAACCGACCCGGCATTGACCACCTGGTTTTGGTTTTTCATCGTATAAAGGAAGGTTTCCGGAGTTATCCGAAATTCCGAGAGTTGTTTTTCGGAGATATCAAGGTAGATGACCTTTTCTTGAACACCCCAAAGTTGTACACGAGCGATATTATTGACAAGGTTCAGTTCTTTTTGGACAATTTTAGCGTAATCTTCTAGTTCTTTATTGGAGAAACCGTCACCAGTGATAGCAAGCAAAAAGCCATATACAAATCCAAAATCATCGTTAACCATCGATTCCTGAGCTCCGGGGGGAAGATCTTTTTGGGCATCTCCGATTTTTCTTCGCAGTTCATCCCAAATTTGCGGAAGTTCAGCAGACCAATATTGATCCTTAATATCGACTCTGATGTAAGAGTTTCCAGCTCGCGAAACCGAATACATGTCTTTAAGCTGAGGCATCTCTTGAATCGCTGTTTCTAAACGATCTGTGACTTCGAGCTCGACTTCTTCCGGACTAGCGCCGGGATAATTTGTGACGACTACAGCTGTTTTGATGCTAAAGGGAGGGTCTTCTAATTGACCCAGGGAAAAAAAGCTGGCGGCTCCGCCAATAAACAAAAGTGTCGTGATAAAATAGGTGATCACCCTTTTCTTCAGAGCTTGTTCAATCAGCCATCTCATGATGCCGCCCTTGCTCGTCAACCGTGATAGGTAAAATGGTTACTTTTTGACCTTCTCGAATGAGGTTGGCTCCTGATGTGACCACCCAATCACCTTCTTTGACTCCTCCAAGAAGCATAATCCCCCGCTCTGTGATTTTTCCCTTCTTCACAGGCTGAAGATAGACGCGCATGGTGTCTGGATTGATCAACCAGACATAGGTGATATTTTTATCGACATCAGAGATCACAGATGTTGTGGGGACAATGTAACCTTTTTCACTTAGATCAGGAGTCTTCTTCCCAAAAAAATAGGCGTAGCCAGCCATACCAGATAAGATCACACCATCTTCCTTCTGTTCAATGAGCAGTGTCACGGGGAACGTCCTGGTTGTCACCGAGGCCTCTGTTCCAATCTCTATGATCTTTGCTGGGTATTTCTTTCCGGGAAGGGAGTCAAATTGTACGAAAATCTCTTTTGCATTGGGAATTTCTGTAATTTGACTTTCGGGAACATCGATGACCATTTCTACTTTGGTAGTGTTCAGAATACGGAGGATCGATTGCTTGGCATTGACATACTCAAAGGGTTCAACATAAGTGGCCGTAATCATCCCATCAAAGGGTGCAATCAATTTGGTATAGGAAAGTTGGTCTTTCGCTGCTTCTACATCCCCTTCAAGGGAGAGGATTTCCCCTTTGAATTGGTTGACATCTTCTTTTTTTCGGTCGAGAAGACTTTTGCTGATCGCCCCCGGATCTTTTTCCCAAATACTCACTGCTCGCGCATAATCCCGTTCTGCAAATCTGAGCTGAGCTTGAGACCTTTCAAGCTTTCCTTCTGCAATCTGCAGGTTGACCTCGTAATCTCTTGGATCAATGCGAGCGAGGACTTCCCCTTTAGTCACTCGATCTCCTACCTTCATAGGTCTTTCGTTCATTGGGCCTTCGACTCGAAAAGAGAGATTCACACGGTTGATGGCACGGGTTCTCCCTGGGAAAACACGCGTTTGGATGGTTTCCTCGGCGACGAGCTTCATTGCCCGAACAGGACGAATAGTCTCAGGTTTTTCGACAGTTTTCTCACAAGAAGTTAAAAAGAGGATAACTAAAACGTTAGTGATCAGTAATTTAATTTTCATAGTTTTGTTTTTTTGTTAATCACGATTGGTATAAATTTGCATCCTAATTAATTATTTAAATAGGCGCAACGCCTTATTGAGTAATGTTCCACATATATGTATAATGGTTGCATGAGGTTAACGTTTCTATTAATTCTTTTCATAACCTTGACCCATTCGTTGTTTAGTGGTGAGAAACCGCGCTGTTTTATTTGTTATGCTTGGGGAACAGAGCAGCATGAGCAATGGGTAAAACGGTTTGCTCAGGATCTAGAAAAGGCGGGTTTTTCGGTATTATTGGATCATTGGGAATCGGGATATGGGGATCAGATTGTAAGTCATTC
>JAAKFL010000124.1 GCA_011065065.1 Chlamydiota bacterium
TAAAGTCTGTCAACTCTCCGAATAAACTTCTCAGTGAGAATTTATGGGAGAGCCGTATACTGGAAATCTGTACGTACGGTTCGATGAGGGGGAGGGGATTAATCCCCCCTCTCTACTCTACCGACCTCTGTGGTGAAATTATATTTTATCAACAAATTTTCCAGCGGGAATTGCTGCCGAGGCACCGAGGCACAGAGAAAGTAATATTTAAGACGTTTCTCTGTGTCTCGGTGCCTCTGTGGTGATATATAGTCCAGAACTCAAACTCTGGTACGGAAATCGCTTATTCTTTCAGTAACAAATGACATAATCAAGGAGTCTATCATGAGTCATAATGCATTAGAGTTGGAAATCTCTCGTTTAGAGTCGATTAATGACCATTTAAAGACCGAAATCACTTATATTGACGACCTTTTGCGATTAAGTGGCTTTTCAAGAGGTCTTGAGTCCTTGAAAGAGGTTGCGATGGAAATGATCGAACACCCTGAATTTGAAGAGGATGAGTTGTAAAATTTAAAGAAAATTTGCTTGGGATTTAAGAAATTTTAATGATTCTGTTGAACAATGAAGATTAATAGAGGAGAATCTATGAATTCTTTAGATCTAAAAAATCAAATTGCCAAGCTAGAGAGCTTGAACGATCAGCTGAACACAGAGCTTTCATATGTGGATAAGCTACTGAAACAGTTGGGTTTCGATGAAGGTTTGATATCTCTGAAAACTGCTGCATTAGAGGTCTTAGAAAATCCTCAAAGTGATGTGGCTACTTATAACTAATAGTAATCCCGAGCTATTGGACCCTGTTAAATGTAATAAAAGGGGTCAATAGCTCATTTTCGCTGGAATCCATGGCAATCCAATGGCTAAATTCCAGCTTGGTACGGCATTCGCATATTGGTTAGATAATCGGAGGTGGCATCATGAAAGAAAAAGAGCTTTTAAAGAAGAAAAAAGCCTTAGAGGAAGAAAACCTCAAGCTTCGAAAGGAAATTGTTGAGCTTGACCATCTTATGCGTCTCGCTGGGTTCTCTAATGGACTGGAAACGGTAAAAGCGACTGCTCATGAATTAGTTAAGTATCACGATGAAGAGGACTTCCCAGAAGAAGAGCAAGCAGCTTAAGTTAAGTGTCTTCCTATGTAGGGTTTTGGAACTGCCCTTGTAGTAGTGTGCCCGGTATGAAACATCATACTGGGCATTTTTTTAAGAGGGTGTCTCGAAAGTAATGTCTCTTTCTAAATGGTTTATGTGGGTTTTGATGCTGGAATGGTCGCACCCTCGGGGTTTCTTGACATTCATTGCAGCAACACCCTTTTAGCTCTTCTAGACAACTTTTGCAGCAGATAAACAGGTGATTGCAATCCATATTGGCGCAATTGTAGTAATCGCCAGTAAGAGCTTCACATCGATGACATTTACTTATCGTTGGAGTTTCTTCTTCACTGATGGGGACCGTCATCCTATCATCAAAGACAAAGAGCTTACCTTGCCAATGTTGGCTCCCTTCTTTAAGCCCATAGTTGATCACACCACCATCTAATTGATAAACCTTTTCAAATCCCTCTTCTTTTAGTAGGGCGGAGTAGAGTTCGCAACGAATGCCTCCTGTACAGTACATCATGACGGGAGTATTCTTCGGATCAATCTTTTTCTGAAGATCTTTAGCGTAGCTTTTGAATTCCCGGAAAGTGGAGAGAGGAGGCGTGATGGCTCCATCAAAATGCCCCACTTTCCATTCATAATCATTTCTGACATCGATGACCACACGATCGTTATTGGTTTCAAGCATCTCTTTCCATTTTTTGGGGGTGACATGTTCTCCTGTCAAAGACATATCAACATCATAATCAAGAGCGACAAGTTGATCGCGATATTTGATCTTCAGTTTTTCAAAGGCATGTTCGTGGTAGCTGTGAATCTTGATCGGCATTTCCTGAAAATAGGGTTTGGAATGGAGCCAATCGAGGTAGATTTGAACATCCTCAGATGCCAGGCTCATTTGTCCATTGATCCCGTCTTCAGAGATATAAATACGACCTCGAGAATCGAGATTTTCTAAAAATTTCTTATGATCGGCGACTTCACGATGAGGATCGTCGATTTTATTGAAAAAATAGTAGGCTAGAACTGAATATTCATTGGTCATTCTGATAAATCCTTCTTAGATAAAGGAGAGTTTACAGAATAACCAATAAAAAATCAATGTGGCTCATTTAGATGCTGGGCCAAATAGAGGTTGAATGATTCGGGCGTTCAAAGCTGTATGAAGGGAAATCCCAATAGCTAGTCCCAATCCAATCTCAAACAACAGGGCACTTCCTGTCACAAGGAAAGCAGCAGCAGTCGCTGTCAATAGCCACGCTTTATCAACATTTTCCATGTCGGTAAAAGGTGTGATATAACGATCTGCCCATTTAGGAAGATCAAGAAAATCCGAAGCAATTGATAAACCGATGATCCCAATGGCTGTCACGCATCCAGCAGAACATGCAGCGCGACTTGTCACAAAGAAAAGTCCGTAGAAAAGAGCACTGGCTTCAACAAAATCGTGATTGTTTTCAATAAATTCAGAAACTTTTGTTGCAGTCCCTTGAATCTGGATCGGAAGAATCTCAATAATTTTTTTTGTAATAGAATTTGAATCTATACTCACTGGTGATGACATGGTTGTCTCCTTTTTTAACTAGGGTTCAAGAATAGACAAGACTATAGATTAGAAATATTAAGATTCAATAAAGAACGCAGAGAAGAACGTAATAAACAGGGAAAGTTTGATTCCTAGACGCTGATCAGGGCAATTGCATCAAGAAATTTCTTGATACAATTTCTGGACGTTTTATCCTGTTAATCCTTATTATCCTGCCTATCCTGTTTTTCACATACGGAAAAAAAACAGGATAGGCAGGATAATAAGGATATACAAGATGCTTTTATCGGCGTTAATCTGTGCCATCTGCGTCTAATTTAGAAAGAACCGATGATGGCTCCCATCACCGAATAACTGATCACCATTTCTCCGTTGTGAATGGCAAAAAGATTGAGGTGCTTGTTTTCCCAGATCACACCACCCATCATGGTCGTGGCGGCAAATCCTAACCAAGCCCAGAATCCCACACAGGCTCCGTACCACCAGGACATCTCGCCCCCTGTCAACCAGGACAATTCGCTTGTTACGGCTATAAATCCTGCAAGTATCAACGCGACAACAAATGAATTGATAAAGCCCCATACGACTTTCATGTTCACATTTTTCAGATCTGTTGGATCTCTATGGGCTAGGTTCAACCACATATTGCCGAAAACAGCAGGAGAATACCAGACCATTCCGATGATGATCCTCGCAACAGCTGCGATAATAATCGCGATATAATTCAGATTAGCAAAATCCCATAACATATTGTACCTCATTCTTTGGGTTTGTTTTGTTTAAAGTCCTTAATTAATTCATCGAATGTTCTCTTCTCAAGGACACTTTCGATATGTAAATCTAATTGCGGATACGGTATTCTAATTTTGTTTTCGGTTAAGGCATCATGTATGGCCCACAAATACATCGACTGGGTATAAGAAGAACGTTTTGTCGCGGCATCATCGACCCAAACGGATACCTTAAATTCTAGGCTGTTTGGCCCCATGCTTTCAATGAAAACCCGCGGTTCTGGAACCCACGATTTTTTTAATGTGATGGGGACATTTAAGACAGCTTCTCTCACAACTTTTTTTACAAGTTCTTTATCAGAATCGTAGGCGACACTAAAGAATATTTGGACTCTCCGAAACGGCTCTTTATGTGTCCAGTTGATCACACGGCCGGTGGTGAGTTCAGAATTGGGAACCATGACGGCAATGCCGTTATTCGTTTTGATGTAAGTACTGCGAACATTGATTTCCTTGATCTCCCCAATAAGACCGGACTCTAATTCAATGTAGTCTCCTACTTTTAATTGGTTCTCAAATAAAATCACAATTCCCGAAACAAAATTATTGAAAAGACTCTGCAAACCAAATCCTAAACCGACTCCAAGTGCTCCGGCAATCAGAACAAGATTAGAAAAATCAAAACCAATTACTGTCAGTGCGATGATGACTCCGATCACAATCACAAGATATTGAAAGAGTCGATTGACGCGGTAGAGGAGCGAGAGCTTGACTCCCTGACGCTTTATGGCAAACCTTTTAATCGCAGCCCGTAGTGCTCGTGCAATCCAAATAGAAACGAGGATCACAACAAAGAACTTGATGACTGCCCAGGCATCAATCACCGTTTTGCCCAATCTAAAGAGAGGTTGGGTTATCCATGTTGTAGTCGTCTTCGTGAAGGAGACGACCGTATCCCAAACATCCACGATAAACTTATCGAATCCACCTTTACGAGTTGCGATAGCTTTATTGACAAGACCCAGTAAAAATTCACTGTCTTGAATATCATTACTCAATTGAATGACAAGAACCAGAGACTGTTCGGATTCTTGCAAAATCTTTTCCTGAAGATCGCGGATGGCTTGCGAATCATCATCGTCTACGTCCACATTTAAAGAAAGCCACTCTTGTGCCCTTTGAATATCACGTGTAATCGAGAGCTGCCATTCACGTAATTTTTGCTTCAAAACAGCGATATCCTCGTCCCATTGCTGCGCTTTCTCATCAAGATCTTTAAACTCTTTTTCATCAGGAAAATTTAAATATTGAACCCATTCAAGCTCGATATTTCTCAAAATCGTTACATTCAATGCCAAGGCTTCTTCTATTGCGGCACGTGAGAGTTTTTGATCCAGAAGCTGGTTTGTCAGTTTCGCTAATTCTCCCCTTTGAGAAAAATCAAAGGAAGTGATGCTGCTTGCCTCTTGCTCTCTTAATAATTCCGATTTTTGATTCCAGCGGGATTGGGCTTGATCTAATTCTAATTGTTTTTGTTTCAGTTCATCTCGATCACTGACAACATTTCTTCTGGCAGACTCAAGCTCCTTTCTCTCCCAATCAATGACCTGGCGATCAATCTCAATCGCACGTGTCAATCGATGCTGTTTCACTTCGGCTAACTTAAGAGAGATTTGAAAATTAATCAGCTTGAGTCCATCAATCAATTTTTGCTCAGACCGTGGCTCAGCATTATCGTAATTGGCCTTGAGAGTTCTGAGTCTATCTAGCCCAGAACTGATCTGATTTTTCCTTTCATCAAAATCCTCCTCGTCTGCCCGGAATATGATTTCTCTATTTCGAATGTCGCGATTCAACTTGACAATTTCATCAACATGATAACTTTCTTGAATTGTTGTGACCGGATGAGCTTCTTCAAGAGGTTGTGTCTTGGCAAGAAGGTAGGCATAAAGGTTGGATTCGATCTTGGTGACGAGCGGAGCTATCTTCTCTTTTCCCTCTTCAGAAGATTCCTTCACAATCACCTTTAAGCTGTCAGTAAACGTGTCAATGCGGTTCGGTAACTCAGAAACATCAACATTGAAGTACTCCCACCAGTCTTCATGTAGCTCTAACGGGTTGGGAAGCGTTGAAAGAGCAGGTGCTTCAGCGGGTTTCAGTAGTACCCTATCAACTTTATTTTGGGAATAACCAAGTGTACATGGCAAAATGAGTAGCAATAAAAGAAATATGTTCGAAAATCTCATAACGAGCCTGGGTTCCTTTATCCTTAGAATAGAGTGTAAATTAAAATTTTGCAAATCAGCGAAGAGTTGTCAACTTTCACGTTATCAATATCTTAGGAAAAACTGGAAAATTGAAAATTCAAAAAGTTATTGGTTGACACGACATCTCGATGAAAATTAATGACCTGAAACGACAAATAAAACGACAAATATCTTGCATCTATATGTTGTTCAACTGTATATTCATACCTTCCTCGACGGTCAGAGACATAAGATTTTCGAAGAAAAAAATCGTCTTTAGAGCGGTTTCTTAGTTTTTTTGACAGTATAAACAAGGTAATGTGCAAAAACGTAAAGTTTGTGCGACGGTTTAACCGTCGTTTTTTAAATTTTGATTAAATTTCAAAGATTTTTTTTACTTTGAGAATTTGATCCTGGTTCAGATTGAAC
>JAAKFL010000125.1 GCA_011065065.1 Chlamydiota bacterium
GAACGTGAAAGAAAAATCAAAACTCTCGAATTGATGGAAAAGAAGTATCGGTTTTTAAGAAGAACCGTGGAAGCGAATCTGTTATTGCTTCGGGAAGCGCTTTCTGAATGATGAATTCTAAATCAGGTTGACTGATTTAGAATTCATTTTAGGGATTGATTATTGAACTCTTTGAATGAAGAGTGTTCCGTAATCTTCTGAATATCCTGGCTTAATGGTAGGCGCCCAGATAACACGAAAAGTTTTTTCTGGAAGGGCGGAGTCTAATGCTTTAAAAGTGTCGGCTGGCACAAATCGCTCATTCAAAAAATCTCCTTTTTTCGACAATCTTTTATTTATTTCTTCTGGAGTTAAGTTCTCACCTCTAACGCAAAAATTAATATTCATTATAATCATTCCTTCTTTTGGTTTTAATATAATTAGCATTTTAAAATACAATTATTAATATTTAATAAAGATTTTTTAGACTTATAGGGGTTGGAAAGGACGAAAAGGACACAGAGGTTATTTTTTAAATCCTGAACTCAGTGTTCTCTGTGCTCTTCTCTGTGTATCTCTGTGAAAAAAAAAATATTAGGAATTACTGATTGAATGTGATTGAAAATAAAATTCATTTGGATAGGATCTGACCTTCTATATCAACAGGGATCAGGGCTTAAATCAACATCCTGCCCAGGTCTGACCCATACCTTTACCCACCTTCTTTAATTTTAAAAAAAATACTTTACAATAAACGCCAATCTTTTTAATTTATAAAAACTTTATGTAATGTTAAAATAAATTAAACATAAGTATATTATCATAATTCCTTTAAAGGAAAATAAAAAATAGGTTGTGATATGTCCAGCGAAGTAAATCATCATGTAAGTTATAAAAAAAATACTTATCAAGCTACAAGTACAGGAAAGGGTCGTTTTCCTGTTATCAATCAGCTCACAAAACGGCAATTTAAGGATAATACTATCCTTAAAGTGAGGCAACTTTTGTTACATACTAAGCTTTTTGCAAGTCTTACTATGACAGCTGTGGGTATTGTAGGGTTTACTGTAGTCGTGGGGTTTCTTCCACCTGTAGCCTTCGTCACCGCCGCAATTGCAGGTGGGGTATTTGGGGGAGGATATGCTCTACTAATCGTCGTAACAAAGAACGCAACCCGCGCCTCGGTTGGTAAGGATAAAATTTTTAGTGTTTGCGGCTTAAAACCTGATACCGAAATCGAAGAAATGCCAATTGAAGCCAAAGAAGTCCAAACACTTGTGATACCCAACAGTAAAGAGTCGTTTGAATGGAAGAAAAAACTGATTGAGAATGCAGAAAAACGGATTATTCTTAGTGGAAACTATTGCGGAGACAAGTGCTTTGACGAAATTTTAGATATAATTCGAGAGAAAATGGAAACAAAGCCGGAGCTCAAAATTGTCATCATTTCTTCGCCAAAATTTCTAAAAGAGAGCAGTAAGAAAGCAGTTTTTAATAAGTCAAAAATTAGATATTTAGAAGAAACATATCCAGATCGATTCCAATTTGTGAAAACTGGGGATCATTATATGGACTCAAAACAAGGGCTAAAAAAGATCACTAACCATACGAAAGCTCTTGTTGTTGATGGGACTCATTTCATCTTAGGCGGTAGTGGCGTTGAAGATAAATATGCATATCTTGAAGGAGTGGGTGATCAAGCTGAAGTCAGAAGCACTGGTTCTACAGGTGAGACCCCCGGTACAATTGCTCCAGGTCTTGGAGAAGGGCCAATCGGAACCATTCCCACGAATTCTGAGGATGGAGGGGGATTTTTTCAAAGTCTCTTTTCCAGTTCTGGAGGTGGACTCCTTGAATTTCTTCTTCCACGAGGTTTTCGAGACATGGATTTCTTATTTACGGGCGAAGATGCCGCGAGAGAACTCGATCTCGAGCTACTTAAATTGGCGCGCATTTGGGAACAATACAACTCTCCAGGTGATGATATTTGGTATAAAGAAGAAATACTGGATTCAAGATCCGTGGTGAGCGCCTTGATAGATGAAGAAATTGATACCGACTGTGCGGTAGATGCGGAAGTCCTTTTTAAGGGTAAAAAACTTGTATCTGGACGATGCAAACTCATATGCTCTGGTCCTGAAATGTCTGATAGTCCTTATGGAAAAACGCTATTAGAAGAAGTTGAAGCAGCTAAAGATCATATCTACATTGATCACATGTATTTTCACCCGACAAAGGAATTGTCAGACCTACTAATTCGAAAGGTGAATGATGGTGTCCGTTTAACCATTGTCACGAATGGTAATGAAAGTTATTCGCCTAAAGGACATCGTATGTTTGGACCAAGAAATCGGTACGCATACGCAAAAATTTACGCAAGAGTCAATGAAGAGAACCGTGATTTAATTAAAGTTTACGAATTTGGTCGAGGTGAACATAATTTACCCAAGAATACGACTCTGCACAAAAAAGTTATTGTCGTTGATAACAAGGTGATCGCTGGGAGCAGCAACCTTGGATATAAGTCGACAGTGTCCTCAAGTGACCACGAAATTAATTTTGTTCTTGAGTCCGATGATGCAGCAGAAGCAACAATTGAAGTTATCAAGGATGATGCATTTCAATTATTACGTAAGGCTCATAGTGACAAAAGGGGAACGGTCATATACGATGATGATGACAATCCGCTTTCATTACCTCTGTCAATAAAAGTGGAAGACCCGTTAAAGTACTATACCTTCCAATATCAGCTTTTGGCGCTGCGCCACAGAAAATCTGCATGGTTGATAGGGTAGGAAAAAAAATTCGATCTAGCCGATATTTAGAATTCAGAAATGGCTACTCAATCTCGTATTCCCTGAGTTTATTCTTAAGAATCGACTCGGGAATTCCAAGGGATTGAGCCGTTTTTTCAGGATTTTTTCCATAGGAGTGAAGGGTTTCCACAATCAGCTTTTTCTCGAGTTCCTTCAAGGTCATCCCTTTCAATAACTCCTTTTCTTGCTGAGTTGGAGTGAGGCTTTTTCCATGATCGATGTAGATATCATTTGCATGAATTTCGAGGTCGTAAGGATCCATGATGACAATCGCGCGTTCAATGACATTCTGGAGCTCCCTCACATTACCAGGCCATGAATAGCACAACAGTTTTTCTTCTGCTTGTTTGGAAAGTCGTTTCACATGGCGATTGTTTTCAATGCAAAGATTATTCACAAAGTATTCGCTAAGAGGCATAAGGTCTTCCATTCTTTCTCTGAGTGGGGGAATGAAAATGGGAACGACATTCAGTCGGTAAAAAAGATCTTCGCGCATGATCTTCTTTTCAATCAGCTCGTTAACATCTCTATTTGAAGTCGAAATGAGTCGCACATCCACTTTAATGGGCTTTGATCCACCAATACGATCGAATTCCTTTTCTTGTGTCACTCTCAATAATTTTGCTTGTAATGACAAAGGAATTTCAGAAATTTCATCGAGTAACAGTGACCCTTCATTGGCGAGTTCAAATCGCCCTATTCGACGATCACTGGCCCCAGTAAATGCTCCTTTTTCATGTCCAAAAAATTCAGATTCAATCAGGGTTTCTGGAATGGCAGCGCAATTCACCTTGATGAAGGGATGGTTGGATCGGTGGGATTTGTTATGTATAGCTTGAGCGATGATTTCTTTTCCTGTTCCTGATTCTCCATGAATGAAGACACTGGCGTTGCTTTTGGCGACTCGATTCACAGTCTCTAAGATTTCGTGCATCATTTGACTACACCCGACAACCTCACTTGTCGTCTGTGTGGAAACCGTTTCTTTGAGATAGTCGTTTTCTCCGACCAGACCATAGAGTTCGTTAGCTTTTTCAAGAACGGCTTCTAGAGCCTCGAGAGTAAAAGGTTTCAAAAGGTAATTGAACGCACCGAGTCGCATCGCTTCTACTGCGTTGTCAATACTTCCAAATGCCGTGATCACCACAATAATGGTTCTGGGGGATAACTCTTTCACTTTTTTAATCAATTCGAGACCCGACATCTTGGGCATTTTCATGTCTGTAAAGATAAGGTCGATGGTGTTGTTTTTCAGGATGTCTAGCGCCTTGCTTCCGCTGGGTGCGGTAAATGTCTCCATGCCAACCCGATCCATAGACTTCTGTATAAATTCTCTTATTATTTCATCGTCATCGACTATTAGGACTTTTTCAATCTTCATGTTCCCTCGGTATGGTAATCGTAAATGTTGTTCCTTTCCCCAGCTCGGACTGAACCTCCATTGCTCCATTATGAGAGTCCACGATGCGGCGGGACTCAGCGAGCCCAAACCCATTTCCTTTCGGTTTGGTTGAAAAGAATGGGCGGAATATTTTTTTCTTAATTTCATCCGGTATCCCCGGACCATCATCGGTAACAGCAATGCTAATATCGCGATTTGTTCCACTCAGGCTAATTTTGATGGACCCCCGATTTTCAATAGCTTCGGCGGCGTTGAAGATGAGATTGATCAAAACCGATTTGACGTGTGGGACGTCCAAAAAGGCCTCTTCTCTTCCTTCCGGACCTTCGTAGATGATTTCGGCTTTTTCACTGACACTTTCATCGGCTTGCATCTGATTCATCACTTCACGAATAACTTGTGTGGTGTCGACTTTTTCAAGTTGGAGGGGTTGAGGATGAGAATAATTCAGGAGCTGAGTGAGGATTTCATTGAGGTCATCCGTTCCTTTGACGATATATTCTGCCATGGATTTTAGTTTTGGTTGGTCTTCAAGGTCTCGGACCAAAAGAGACGCAAAACCCTTGATGCCACCCAAAGGATTCCTAATCTCATGACCAATAGTTGAAGCCATTTCGCCTAGATCTTGGAGTCGATTTTTGCGATCGGCGATATTTTCCAGGCGGCGGATCTCTGTCACATTGCGGATCAGGATGATCAAACCAACAGACCTGTTGCCGATAGTTTCCAGTACCTGTGTCGGTTCAATTTCTAGAATCTCTTCTTTGATACGACCATTTTCGATTAAGTAGGAAATATTGCATGATTCGGGGATTTTTTCACCTTCCAACGCGGCATTCATGGAAAATCCTAAGATTTGCTCGTTGAAAACATCTTCAAATTTCTTCATCAGCACATCATTAGCTGATTTCCCCAACAGCCGTTCTGCAGAGGGGTTATAGACGGTGATGGTGCCCTCATGGTCGACATAGAGGATGCCCTGTGCCATGTGATCGAGGATAAATTGGAGAAAACCCTGATTTTGTCCTTCGTTTGGGGGAGCGGATGTAGATGTGGGTTGGGTTTTTTTCATGGAATTTCCAATGGTAAATAAATATTTCTTTATACCCTAATATTGTGATGTATAGCTTTTTAGGGCAAGATATAAACAAGTCTTGCGTAAAATGCCCTTTTTATGAAATAATTTGAGCTTACCGATTTAAGTTATCAGGAGAAATAATGAGTCGATATACAGGAGCTAAAAATCGAGTTGCCCGCCGTTTTGGCATCAACATCTTTGGGCGTAAGCGCAACCCTTTGATTCACAAGCCGAATCCACCTGGGGTGCATGGGGCTCGCCGACGTAAGAAGTCTGAATTTGGTCTTCAACTTGAAGAGAAGCAGAAGCTTAAGGCGATTTATGGGATGTTGAGCGAAAAGCAGCTTCTTCGATATTACAAGGAATCTTTGAAAAAGCCTGGGAACACCGCTCATATTTTAGCCCAGACACTTGAGTGTCGTTTAGACAACATTGTTTATCATTTAGGTTTTGCGAGTACCATTTTTGGGGCTCATCAGCTTGTGTCACATGGGCATATTCTTGTGAATGGGAAGAAAGTGGATCGGCGATCATTTCAGGTGAAGCCTGGGATGACGGTTTCGATTAAGCCGAGTTCTCAAAAGATGAGGCCGGTAGTGGAAAGTTTGGACAATCCTTCTAATGAGCTTCCCGAGTTTCTTTCTTTGGATCGCGAGAAGTTTTCAGGAACTCTTTTAGCGGTTCCGATGCTGGAGCAAATTTCTTGGCCGATCGAAGTGAATCTCGCGGAAATCTGCGACTTCCTTGCCCACACCAAGTAATTT